>JBDHAI010000240.1:0-4592 GCA_039588155.1 Gemmatimonadota bacterium
CGCTGGATGGTCTCAGCACCATGACTCTTGCCGGGGTGCGCCAGAAACGCCAGACCCCCGGCCTCGTGGATCCGCCCGATACCCGCGGCCGGGCTGACGCGCCACGTGGGCACGTAGGCGGGCTGACCCGCCGCGAGGTAACGATCGAAGGCTTCCCAGTAGTTCTTGACCCAACCTCCCCCCACCAAGGCGCGAGCCACGTGGGGCCGGGCGATCAGTCCGTCCGGCGAAGCCTGCGCCCGGACTTCGTCCAGCGTGACGTCGACGCCGAGTCCGGCCAACTTCTCAACCATCCGGGCCGCCCGCTCCACTCGCATTCGGCGGGCCTCCCTCAGATACTCGACCAGTCCCGTGTGAGTAGGTTCGATGAAATAACCGAGGAGGTGCGTGGAGCCGCTGTCGTCGTAGCAGGAAAATTCGATCCCCGGTACGAAATCGAGACCGACCTCCTCGGCACGGCCTTGGGCTTCCGCGATTCCAGCCACGGTATCGTGATCCGTGAGGGCCACCGCTTTGAGCCCGCTCTCCCTGGCAGCCGCCATGACCTCCGCCGGCGTCGCCATTCCATCCGAGCACGACGAGTGCAGATGAAGATCGATCCGCGTTTCGACCCCTTCGGGAATATCGAACGTCTCTGCCCGACCGATCATCCGCCCTTCTAGCCTCCACCACGTCAAAGGCTCCAACAACCAAAACCGCCGCGGGCCGCCGGGGCTCGCGATCGGCGGCGCAAAGCTACCCCCGCCCATACCTGAGGTCAACGAGGCGGCGGGTGAGCCTCGCATTGACAGGTCGCGGCCGCCCTTCGAGTTTTAGCCCGGACGAAAAATCATGACTTCATCAGACCCAATGCCACCCAAAGAGAGGGGCGATTCCGCGAATCCGGCGCCGGGCCAAGATCGCTCCCGGGCCGTCGAAGACTACCTGAAAGCCATCCGGCTTCTCCAACAGGAAGACGCGACGGTCAGTACATCGGCGCTCGCCCAACATCTCGATCGCTCGCCGGCCTCTGTGACCAACATGATCAAGAGTCTGGCCGAGCGCGGACTGGTCGAGCACGAGCCTTACCACGGCGTGCAGTTGAGCCAGGAAGGGGAGCGCGAAGCCTTACGCATTATCCGCCGCCACCGGGTTATCGAGTCCTACCTGATCGAGGAGCTAGGCTACTCCTGGGACCGAGTACATGCGGAGGCGGAGCGCCTGGAACACGCCGCGTCGGATGAGCTGGTCGATCGGATGGCGGCGGCTCTCGGCCACCCGGAGATGGACCCTCACGGCTCCCCCATCCCGACTGCGGAAGGCGAGCTGACCGAGCTGAGGCACCCCGCCCTGTCCGAGATGAAGAGCGGCGCTCGTGTCATAGTGCGGGAAGTGAGCGATGCGGACGAGAGTCGGCTCCGCTATTTAGCGGAGCTGGGCTTGTTCCCAGGCACGCGCTTGGATATCGTCGCCCAGGAGCCGTTCGAGGGGCCGATCCGAGTTCGCATCGCCGGTCAGGAGCGGTCGCTAGGCCGCGGACTCGCCGAAATCGTGAGAGTGGAGCAAGTCAGCGACTGATAACCGAGCGGCGCAGGCGCGGAGGCCGTCGCTAACAACCGATTCGAGACACGCGATATGGCTCACCTCAAAGTCGATGGAGACCGTTGGAAGGTCCGCCTCGGTGAAGAGCGCCCCAAGCCGGGCATCCGCCTGGTTCTCTTTCTGTGCCAGCCGACGGGACAGCGTCCGTACCGTGTCGCCGAGGTACCGGAGGATACGTTTGCCAATCAAGCAGACATCGAGAAGCTGTCTCGCAAAGAGCTGCTCGACATCTATCGCCGCAGCACTTCCATGGACATCCCCGTCTACCGGTCCGACGAAATCTCGGACGTTCGTCGGGCCGCCGACGAGTAGGAGCTTGGCTCAGGACGGAACAAACTCATCGCTTCCTGATAGGCTGCGGACCGTCGCGGCGATGAGCTCGGCGGCGCGGTAGAGGTCCTCGACTGCCACCATCTCGTTGGGTGTGTGCATATAACGATTCGGCACCGATACCACGGCGGTGGCGACCCCCATCCGCGATGTGTATATGCTATCCGCATCCGTAGCCGTCCTGCCCGGTGAAGCCTCGATCGAGTAAGGGATCTCTTCGCGCTCCGCGATCTCCGTCAGCCGCTCGAACAGAACGGGGTTGACGGCCGAACCGCGAGTCAAAACCGGACCTCCACCCAGTCGGTGATCGCCGTGCCCTTTCTTCTCGGCTCCCGGGTGATCGGTCGCGTGCGTGACGTCAACGACGATCGCCACTCCAGGGTCCAGTCCATAGGCGCCCGTGCGCGCGCCGCCTCCCGCGACGCCGATCTCCTCTTGGCTGGTGGCGACGGCGACGACGCCCGCTGACGGACGTTCGGCCGCGAGAAGACGCAGAGCCTCGAGAACGACGAGCGCACCCACCCGGTTGTCGATACTGCGCGACGCGATGCGTCCGTTCGGGAGATCGACGACGCCGGCGGCCACGACGGCTGCATCGCCAACTCGCACACGGCCGCGTGCGTCCTCCCCGTCTTTGGCACCAATGTCGATCCAGAGATCTTTGACCTTCGACGGGCGCTCGCGAGCTTCCTTTTCTTGCAGGTGGATGGCCTTCTTGCCGATCAACCCCGTGAGCGGGCCCTCTTGCGCCAGGATCTCTACGCGCTGGCCGACCAGGATCTCCGGATCCCAACCGCCGATCGGCGAAAAATAGAGATAGCCTTCGTCATCGATGTGGTTCACCATCAAGCCGATCTCGTCGATGTGGCCGGCCAGCATCACCAGCGGTTTGCCGTCCGGGTTCACAGCCGCGAAGCTGTTACCCGAGACATCGGCCCAGACGCGATCTGCGAAAGCCGCCGCTTCCTCGCGCCAGGCGCCCGCCGGCCCGGACTCGAAGCCCGACGGCCCGGGCATCGACAGTAGACGCTTAAAGAACTCGAGCGAACTCGTATCCATGGCTTGCCTTTATCCTGTCTGATTCGGTCTTGTGAGCGCGATAATATCGAGTGCGCCCGCCTCCTTCAACAGGTGGCCGATCGGCCGGCGGACCGGTGCTCCTTGATGTCGCCTCCTTCCACCGAGATATTGCCTGCCATGAGCAGCCCTCTGGAGCAGTACTTCGCCGCCGAGTGCGATGATCACTCCAACGTGGCCGCTTCCTGCCGGGACGCCCTGGCCGCACCCTTTGCTGCACTGCTGACCGTCTGGGCGAGCAGCCTGAGGAATGGAGGCAAGATCCTGCTGTTCGGCAACGGCGGTAGCGCGGCGGACGCCCAGCATCTAGCCACCGAGCTGGTCGTACGCTACAAGAAAGACCGCGACCCCCTGGCAGGGCTGGCCCTGACGACGGACACGTCGACGCTTACCGCGGGCGGCAACGATCTGGGATTCGACCAGGTGTTCGCCCGGCAAATAGAGGCGCTGGGCCGTCCCGGCGACGTCGCGATGGCGCTCTCGACATCGGGGCGGAGCCCCAACATCATCGCCGCGCTCGAGGCCGCGAGGAATCGAGGGCTAACCGCGGCCGGGATGACCGGAGGTGACGGTGGTGCTATGGTGGGACTCGCAGATCCGTTGCTCATCGTTCCATCTCGCGACACAGCACGCATACAGGAGATGCACATCTTATTGGGCCATATGCTGTGCGGTGCGCTAGAGCTCGAGTTGGGGCGAGTCTAGCCACTTAAACAGCGATCGGAATCCTTCGCCTAATGCTCAACGGTCACTTACTCCATCAACATATAGAACGATTCCCCGAGGCCCGGGTCCTGTGCGTCGGCGACCTCATGCTCGATCGCTTCGTGTACGGCGCGGTCTCGCGGGTCTCTGCCGAGGCACCCATCCCCATCCTGCATACATCGGCGCAGAACATCATGTTGGGTGGCGTGGGGAACGCGGCACGCAACATCGCCGCCCTGGGCTCCAGAGTCGTTCTCGTCGCCGTGATCGGCGATGACCTGGCCGGCCGGGAGATTGACGGGTTGGCTGCAGCCGAAGGGCTCATCGACGCGCGCCTCGCCGTCGAATCCGGTCGCCAGTCGACGGTCAAAACGCGGTACATCGCAAGCGGGCAGCAGTTGCTGCGAGCCGATGAGGAGACGGTTCGCCCACTGCCGGCCGCCACGATAGATGAACTCGCCAAACAGATCGAGACGGCGGTTACCGAGGTCGATGTCGTCGTCCTCTCCGACTACGCCAAGGGCGTCTTGGCCGATGGTGTTCTGCGTGCGGCGATCGCAACCGCCAAGGCGGCGGGCTTACCCATCATCGTCGATCCCAAGCGCGGAGACTTCGCGGCTTACGCCGGTGCCACGGTTCTGAAACCCAACCGGGCGGAGCTGGCAACGGCGACCAACATGCCCTGTGACAGCGGCCCTGCACATACCCGCGCATGCTCTCGAGGTGTTCGATGTCTCGGGCGCCGGCGATACCGTCGTCGCCACGCTGGCCGCTTCGCTGGCCACCGGAGCCGACCTCGCCTCTGCGGCACAGCTCGCCAACATCGCCGCCGGGGTCGTGGTCGGGAAAGTTGGCACGGCAACGGTGAGCGGCGATGAACTGGCGCAGGCTGTCATGGC
>JBDHAI010000241.1:0-5857 GCA_039588155.1 Gemmatimonadota bacterium
CTAGCTACCTCATGTCTCCGCTCACGGTGGACCACGGGGCCCTCCATCTGTATCTGGACGCGCTGGACCCAACGATGGCCGGCACACCGGGCTCGTCGCCGGCCGCCGCCATACTGAACGCCATCGACCTGCTGGGTGATGAGACGTCCGAGGGCGGCGACCGGGCCATCGTCATCGTGAGTGACGGCGAGTCGCACGACGACGAGCGCGAGGTCGCCGATGCGGCCAGGGCCGCGGCGGCGCAGCGTATTCGGCTGTACGTGATCGGGATCGGCAGCGACCGTGCCGAGCCGATCCCGCGGCACGATTGGCGCGGCGAACGAGTGGGCGGCTACAAGCAGAGCGGCGAAGGCGAAGTCGTGTTGAGTCGTATGATGGCGGAACCACTCTCGGCCGCTGCCCGGTCGACGGACGGGTTCTGGACGCGAGCTGACGAGGGCGGGGTGAGCCGAGTGCTGGCGGCGCTGTCGGAGCTCGAGCGTGGCCGGGCCGAGGTGACCCGCGGGGTGCGCTGGACGCCGAGGTTCCAGTGGTTCGTTGCGGGTGCGCTGCTACTACTGATGGCGGACTGGGTCTGGGCTTGGAGGCGTCAGCGATGAGGGCGCTGGCGGGGGTCGCTCTACTGGTCCTGGGAACCCTGGGCTTTCAGTGGTGGGGCCAGGAGGAGAGCGGAAACCGTGCGTATCGCCGGGGCGACTACCCGAGCTCGGTGGAGCGGTATCGGTCCGCGCTGGCGAAGAGCGGTGGCTCGCCGCGGCTACTCTACAACCTGGGGACGGCGCTGAGCCGGCTCGGCGAGTCGGACGGCGCTCGAGAGACCCTACTCGAATCTCTGGAAGATCAGTCGCCGGAGCTGAGATCACGCGCCTTCTACAACCTGGGCAACGTGCTGGCCCAGGCACCGGAGGGCGATCGAGTGGAGGCCGAGCATATCAGAGCGGCGATCGATGCGTATCGCAGATCGCTGCTGCTCGATCCGGAGCGTGGCGATGCCCGCTGGAATCTCGAGCTCGCCATGCGGCGGCTGGATGAGCTCGAGCAACAGCAGTCGCTCGAGAGTGGCGATGAGAACGCGGGCGATCCGCCCGAGAGCGAAGGTGCGGAGGACCGGCAGCGGCCAGAGGGCGGTCAGGACTCTCGCGCTCCGCGAACCGGTGAAACGCGTTTTCCAGAGGGCTCGGACCTGGGTGACGCAGATTCGCCTCTTCCCAGAGAGCTGGCGGAACAGATACTCCGCGCGGTGGAAGAGAACGAGCGGAGTCTGCAGCGTGAGAAGCAGAGGCGCCAGCGCGGGCGCGTGACGGGACCCGACTGGTGATGGGCAGACTACTCTTCCCGTTGCTGATCCCGTTTCTCGCGCTCCAGGCTGGCGAGGACGTTACGGTCTCCGCATCGCTGAACCGGCAGACGGCCAGGGTCGGCGAAACGGTCCTGCTCACCGTGACGCTGCGGGCCCAAGGTCTCCATAGTCCCGAGATCGAGACGCCGCCGTTGGAGGGCTTCGAGGTTCTATCCAGCACAGATCGCTCGACCTTCGAGTACACGCTACGGGCACTGCAGGAAGGTGAGATCGTGATTCCGCCCATCCGCGTCACGGTCGACGATGCCCTCTACGAGACCGAGGCGCTGCGACTGGCCGTTGAGGGCGAGGAAACGACTCCGGATCTACCCAGCAGCCTGCGACCTCGGCCCGAAGAGGAGGTCGCGGTCCGGCTCTGGGTGGACCCGGAGACCGCCTACGTCGGTCAACAGGTGACTCTCACCGTAGGCGCCTTTTTCGACCCTATGGTGCGCAGCCGACTGCAGCGGCAGCCAGAGTACCGGGCGCCCGACGTGCAGGGTTTCTGGACCGCGGATCTGCCCGGCTCGATGAAACCCGAGCGCCGGGTGCTGGATGGCCGCGAGTATTTCGTGCAAATCTACCGCAGGGCCCTGTTCCCACTGAGTCCTGGCGCGCTGCGGATCCCGCCGGCCTCCGTGATCTATGAAGTGCGGCGCGGTCTCATCTACGCGCCGGAGACCTTCCAGGTCGAGAGCTCGGCGGCGACGATTCAGGTGCGACCACTGCCGATGGCCGGTATTCCGATCGAATTCGCCGGCGCCGTCGGCCGCTACGAGACGGAGATCTGGTTCGAGGACCGAGCGGATCTGCAGGGCGGGCTGGCCGTGAGGGCGGGCCAGGCGGTCAAGTTGGTGCTCGAGGTCAAAGGCTCGGGTAACCTGAGCTCGCTCGCCCGGCCCGTGCTGCCCGAGATCCCCGGCATCCGTGTGTACGACGGCGGCGAGGAGGGCGAAGTCCAGCTTCAGGGCAGCGAGTTCGCCGGGCACAAGCGCTTCGCTTGGGTGCTGGTTCCTGAGCGCGCGGGCGAGTATGTGGTCCCCGAGCTGAGCTTGCCCTACTTCGATCCGCTCGAGGCCGCGTATTCCGTCTCTCGCACGGAGCCGCTCACGCTGATGGTTGGGTCTGCCGCCGCCGGTACGGTGGCGGCGGGCGGTGTCGGCGGCACGGCCATCCGCTACGTCAAAGTCAACTCGGGCCGACAACCGCTCAACCTGGCTTCGCAACGAGAGTATTGGCTGCTGCAGTTGGCTCCGATTCTGGTTCTGCTGGGAGCGCTGGCGCTGGGGCGGCTCCAGCGCCGTGAACCCGCGGCGGTGCGTCAGCGACCGCAGCGACGGCAGCAGGTGCTTCGTCATCTCCGCCCGCAGGCCGAGTCCGGCGACGCGGCGTTCTTCGGCCGGCTGCGCAGCGCGGTGCTCAACTGGTTGGAGGCACGTCTTCACCAGCCCGGCCTCTCGACTCGCGGGGTTGTCCACGTGCAGCACGCACTCGAGGACTCGGCTGTGCCACCTCCCGTTGCCCTCGAAATGATCGGGCTGCTAGAGCGATGCGGGCGCCTGCGCTACGCGCCGGATCCGCCCGGCTCGGAGATGGCGCTGGAGATGCTGGCCGAAGCCGACCGGCTGCTGGCCCTGATCGATCGGGAGGCCATCTCCGAGAAAAGCCTTCGCAGTGTGACGCGCGGGAGTGACAGTGGAAGGTTCGTGATATTGGCGTTCGTCGCGCTCTGGCCGCTTACGGCGACGGCACAGATCGCGGGTTCGGGTGCCGATCGTCTGTTCCAGGAGGGGGTGAGTGCGTACGGGCGCGGCGATTACGGTGTGGCCCGCGAGTTGTTCCAGGCCGCGCTTCGCGAGCGGCCGAACGACCCGAACCTGATGTACAACCTGGGTAATGCGCACTACGAGCTGGAGGAACGCGGCCAGGCGGTCGCCTACTGGGTGAGAACGTTGCGCACGCGGCCGAGGGACCGGGATGCGCACTTCAATCTGCGGCTGGTCGTCGGTGAGGATCCGGTCGTCGGCAGCGCTCTGTCACCAATCCCGCTGTCGCGTGATGAGCTCGCGGTCCTCTTGGCGGTGCTCTGGTTTGGGGGTTGTGCCGCGCTGCTGGCTAGGCGTCGATGGCGCAAAGCGTCGCTGGCTTTCGCCGGCGGCGTATCGCTCTTCTTGGCTGTCCTGTGCGCAGCAGTGTTGCTGTATCCACGGGCCGAGTACGCGATTGTCGCGAGTTCGGACGCGGCTTTGCGCGCGGGCCCGGTCCGCCGCAGCGAGGTGCTCACTGCCCCGACTGAGGGGACCGGCTACCAGGTCCAGGAGCACCGAAACGACTGGCTACGGGTTTCCCGAGGCGGCGAGAGCGAAGGCTGGATAGAGCGCTCGCAGGTCGAGCTGATCGACTAGCGCTCTGACGGCTCATCATCCTCGATCAGCGGTACGAAGCGACAGCGTGTGATGAAGCGGTGCTCGTAGGCTTCGCCGCGTCGCCTGATCTGGTAAAGGTCCTGGTCGGGCGGGCCGCCTACGGGAATCACGAGGCAAGCGCCGTCGGCCAACTGGTCGAGTAGAGCCGGCGGCACCTGGGCGGCTCCCGCCGTGACCATGATTCCGCCGAACGGCGCCTGGCTGGGCCATCCCTGCGATCCGTCTCCGATGCTGAACTCGATGTTCGCATAGCCGAGAGCGGTGAGCACGCCTCGCGCGTCGGCGGAGAGCTCGGTGATCCGCTCGACGGTGTAGACGCGGGTGGCGAGTTCCGCCAGCACGGCGGTCTGGTAGCCGCTTCCGGTACCGATCTCGAGCACGCGGCTGCCGGGCTCGAGCTCGAGTGCCTCGGTCATCGCGGCGACCATGTAGGGTTGGGAGATCGATTGACCCTGCCCGATCGGCAAGGCCGAGTCCTCGTAGGCCAGATATTGGTGATCGGCGGGCACGAAGCGGTGCCGCTCGACGCGCTCCATAGCCTCCAACACTCGGTGGTCCTTCACACCTCGGCGCCGAATCTGCCGATCGACCATCTCGCGCCGCGCTGCGGCCTGCTGCTCGCTGCTCAACGGGTGGCGTCTCCGTGAAGGTCAGGACGGCGCAATCATTTTGACAAGAGCGCGCCGGTCTCGCAACCGCGCTTGACCACGCATCGGACCGGTAGGTACGTTCGCTGCGAGATGAATACTCCGAGCTCGGCGCGTGTGCGCCTAACACAATACAGTCACGGCGCCGGTTGAGCCTGTAAGCTAGGTCCGGGGGACCTGGCCAGCGCGTTGGAAGCTCTCGGTGGCGGCGAGGCCGCGGAGGTCCTGGTCGGCCTCGCCGCCCCCGACGACGCCGCCGTGTATGCCTGGGATGGAGAGCGGGCCATCGTGTCTACGGTCGATTTCTTCACCCCCATCGTCGATGACCCGTACACCTTCGGGGCCATAACGGCGGCCAACGCGATGAGCGACATCTACGCGATGGGGGGACAACCGCTCTTCGCTCTAAATATCGTGGCATTCCCGAAGGAACTCGACAAAGCGATCCTGTTGGACATCATCCGCGGCGGTCGCGACAAGGCGAGGGAGGCGGGAGTCTCGGTGATCGGAGGCCACTCGATCGATGATCAAGAGCCCAAGTACGGGATGGCGGTCATCGGGTCGGTGGCCGCCGATCGTATCTATCGTAAGAGCGATGGTCGTGCCGGGGATCGGCTCGTTCTCACCAAAGCCGTCGGGACCGGGATCATCTCCACAGCCATCAAGAGGGGCGAAGTGCCGGACACATCTTTAAAGGCCGCCGTCGACTCGATGGTCAAGCTGAACGCGCGCGCACTCGAGCTTGCCAGCGACTGCGACGTGGGAGCGATCACGGACATCACCGGCTTCGGTCTGCTCGGCCACCTCAGCGAGCTCGCCCGCTTGAGCGATCTGGCGGCGGTCGTCGAAGCCGCGGCCGTTCCGCTTCTCGATGGAGCTCTCGAGCTGGTCGAGTCGGGCTGCGTGCCCGGCGGCACGCGTGCCAACCTCGAGTTCGTCGCTGAGTCGGTCCGCTGGAGCGAGACGATCGGCGAATCGCTGAGAGTGTTACTGTGCGACGCACAGACGTCCGGCGGTCTGCTGATCAGCGTGGCACCCAGCGATGCTGCGGGCCTCTTGAACGCCCTGAGGGCGGAGGGCCACGCGGCCGCGGATGTGGGACAGTTGGTCAGCGGTGTCGCCGGTGCGATCGAGGTGCGCTGAAGCCGTCGCTGAAATGACGTTAGCGGCGCCAGAATTCCGGATGGAAGAGCACGAGCACCGTGTAGATCTCGAGTCTGCCCAACAGCATCAGCAAGGTCAGGATCAGCTTGGCGGGTCCGGGCATCCAGCCGAAGTTCTCAGCCGGCCCGACTCCTGCCAGGCCCGGCCCGATGTTCCCGATCGCCGCCGCCGATGCGCCCGCCGCGGTTACCAGGTCGACACCGAGCAAGGTCAGCAGAAACGCGCCGAGAATGAACGAGGCGACGAAGAGGAGCATGAAGGCGAGGATGTTCAGCATGACG
>JBDHAI010000242.1:0-5229 GCA_039588155.1 Gemmatimonadota bacterium
GGCAATGACACGTCTTGCGGCGGTCAGCTTCCCGTCCGTGAACAGTCCTGTGGCACGTGCGACTTCTGCGACGGCGACGAGGTCTGAATTACCTAAACGTCGCGCGTACGAGAGCGCTTGTCCCAGATATTTTCGTGTCTCCTTTCGGTCACCAAGGTCATCCATGACCAGTGCGGTATACAGGAACAGTCGCGTTTTGGACTCCGTATCGAGTACCCGCCGATTCTTCCGCGCTCTGGCGAAACAAGACAGGGCCCTTTGATTCTGTTTCACACTGTGTTCCGCTAGCCCCAGCATGACCTCCAACCGCACGCCGATCGGACTTGTCCGGCGGAGCTGATTCCAGCATCGACGAATGAACGTCTTGCTGTCTGTTGGGCTCCGCGACATGATCATCGCGTAGGCGATAATCGGCATAACCGAAACCGGTAGTGGCTCGGGTCCGGATATGAACTCATCGGTCAACGAAAGGATTCGCGGGTAGTTCTGCTCCACCCAGTACGAAAGTATGCGTTTCTTCACAAACCACCGCCGCAAAGCTCCCGTCGAGGACTCCGTCGAACGCGCACGGCCCGATTGGCATAGGCGCTCGCCGCGCTCACATGCAGTGTGCATCGCCTCGCGCAACCGAAGGCGGTCTGCCAACCGAACGGCGCGTACGTAGCCAATCATGGCGTCGCGATGCTGACCGACCTGCTGGTAGTGGAAGGCGAGCTGGGAAAGGCCGTCTGGATGGCTTGTATGCACCGGATCGGACAGTCGCTCTACCCATCTTGAATGAGTATGTCGCCGATCCGATCGGGGTATCAGGGCTCCCGCTCGCTCCGGAACCGCATCCGACACCATCAGACTCCCCGACGCCTGGTCCAAATGCGCCAGCCCGTATGACTCGAGTCGACTCGCGAGTTGGATAACCATGTCGGCTGAGCGTCCGGTTACTGCGGCAATATCTTCCAGAGCCGCGTATCCCGGATGGGCCGAAAGCGCCCAGAAGAACTCCCGCTCTTCGCGAGGGAGGAGCTTCAGCATTCCCTCGACACGGGCCCGATGAGCCGGTTCTACCTTGTACAGGTTCAAATCGGTATCGACCAGCCACTGGCGGCCGCGATAACGTAGCCATCCAGACGCCACGTCACCACGAACCGCCACGATCAGCATGCCCGGCGACCTCGACGTCTTCGCTACCCGGTCTCGCAGCACCTCGAGGGAACGGGGAGACAACACGCGTCCTCTGAATATATCGACAACACGATCGATACCGCTGTCGTTCACGGGTTCGATCCTTGTGCTGGATGTCTCTCTTCGTCTGCGCACCGCGGATGTCGCACGCGCCTGATGGAGCGCGTAGATCGCGATTGGCTCACGTTTGTCAGAGATGATGCCAAGTCGTGCATCGACGTATTCTGCGAACGATTGTTCTTCTTCGGTCAGATTGCTGGGATGATCTGCGAGAACCAGGCAGCCCCCTCTGTCGGCCATCGCTTCGAGGTGTCGCCATACCTCGGCGCGACGCGCTTCAATCGTCAGGCCTGCGAGGCCTTGGGAGAGTCTGAGGTAGTCCGACTGCTCTCCGAGGCGAAACACCCCCACCCCGCGGATCGCCGCCTCGCACGCCACCGAATCCGCGAGGTAGCTCTTGCCCGAGCCAATGGGCCCAACGATGACACGTGTCCGATCGATAGGAATTTCGCTTGACCGCTCGATTGGCTCCTGATCGATAGAACTAATCCATGTAACAAGGCTGCGCCACGCATCTGTTTCGCTGACCAGTCCCACAGAGTTGATCCAGCTTAGTCCGTAGGCCTTCTCCAGCTCCTCAACGCCGCCCGTCATATGCCCCACCGCAGCCCGGCGCAGACTCTCGAAACCTTCCAGTCGTGCGTTCACGTCCTTTGCCAGCAGATCCAGGACGTGCGGGTAGATCTCCGCCCACTCCAGCCGCTCCTCCTCGAAGACCGCCTCGCCGTTCAGATGCCCCGTAACGACATCCCGCGCGCTTCCCTCGAACGGAAGCCGGCCCGCGAGCAGCTCGTAGAGCGACACGCCCAGGCTGTAGTAGTCCACTGCCCGCGTCAGACGATCCTTCCCGCTGATCACTTCGGGCGCCATGTATGCGACCGTGCCGACCATCTTCGCGCGCTCGCCGGGCTCACGCCGGTGGATCAGCCCGAAGTCGATCAGTGTGACGATTGGCATGTCGCGGCCATAGGCGCTCGTGCGTCGCACGAGTATGTTCGACGGTTTGATGTCCTGATGCAGGAGATCGTGATCGTGGATGAAGCCGAGCACTTCGCAGAGCTCGTAGATCAGTACCCACAGATCCTCGGGGTTGTCGCGGAAGTAGGCGTCGAGCGGCTGGCCGTCCACGTACTCCATGACTATGTAGCGGCCCTGTTCGTCCAGCCAACCGTAGTCGTACACCTCGGGGAGGCTCGGGTGGTGCAGTTGGCGAAGTATGCGGTACTCGTCCTCGTACCGGCGCCGCACCTCGGGTTTGGCCACGCCTTCCGGCTTGAGCACCTTCGCCGCGCGAATTGCGCCATTGCGCACGTCACGGATGCGATAGACCCATGCGGCGGCGCCCTGGCCGACGAGGTCGAGAACCTCGTAGCGATCGCCGAGGATCTCGATTGCGGACGTATTCTGGGTGGCGGTTCTAGCCATGGAGTAGTTCGCGCGGCCGGCGCCGCGACGCTTCGCGCTGCCGAACCATAGTGTGCACGGTTTGGCGTCGGACTTCAACGTTGCTCGGGATGGTCGGGTGGCGGACCGGACTGGGTGGGCAAACAAAAGGGGCCGTCTGGTGGGCCCGCAGGCGGAAAGCTCTCGTAGGCGCTAGACCGCCCGCCTCGCAGTGATCTCCGCACGCGTGGCGATGTTGAGGCGCTTCATCTTGGCGAGGAGTGTCGTGCGCGGGACGCCGATCTCCTCGGCCGTCCGCATGCGGTTCCAGTCGTTCTTCTCCAGGGCTTCCAGGATCAGCCGCCTCTCGAACTCCTCTACCGTCCGCTCCAGGATCCCGTCGGCCCGCTGCTTGCGGCTCAGGTAGCCCTTGATCTCATCCGACAGCATCCCGAACCGGATCGTCTCCGCATTCCCGATGAGCGACACGATCCGCAGCACCTCATTATAGAGCTCGCGCACGTTGCCCGGCCACTCGTAGAGCTCCAGCGCCTCCATCGCCTTCATGTCGATCTGGAAGTACCGGTCCACGAGGCCGTTGTACAGCGCGCACTCGCGCAGGAAGTGTCGGATCAAGAGCGGTATGTCGCGCCGGCGGTCGCGAAGCGGTGGGATCGCCAGTTTCACGGCTCCCAGGCGGTAGAACAGGTCGCGGCGGAAGCGCCCTCGTTGCACCTCGCGCGCCAGGTCCCGGTTCGTCGCCGAGATGATCCTTACGTCTCCCCGATGAACCGTGTTCTCACCCAGGCGCCGGTACTCCCCGTTCTCCAAGAGCCGCAAGAGCTTCACCTGAAGCTCCTCGCCCATCTCCCCCACCTCGTCCAGGAACAGCGTGCCGCCCATCGCCTCCTCCACCAACCCCACACGATCCGCCACCGCGTCCGTGAACGCGCCGCGCACGTGCCCGAAGAGCTGGCTCTCCAGTAGGCTGACTGGCATCCCGCCCGCGTTCACCGCTACGAACGCCTTCCCGTGACGCGGACTCGCCCCGTGAATCGCGCGCGCGAAGAGCTCCTTGCCCACGCCCGTCTCGCCTTCCACATGGATCGGGGCACGCGACGCGCTCGCGCGCTCCGCCAGTCGGATCAAACGAATCATGCCCGGATCCGCGGTGAGGATCTCTTTGAAACTCCCGCGGGGATGCATGCGACGCGCGTCCTCCGGCTCGTCGCTCATGAACGCCTCCGATTCCGCCTTTACTCCGCGCGCACCCACTTCTTCCATTGCGACGCGCTCCAAGGCCTCCGCGCCCGCCAACAGGAACTCCACCTGCCGCGGTCCCAGCGATCGCGTGCTGTCGAAGAGCGTGCAAAGGACGTATCCCCACTCGCCCGGCGCCGGCACTGCGACCATCGTCTGACCCGTGAACGCCGGCAGTACCTTTGGCTCCCCGTCGACGCCGAGAAACGTCGCGTCTCGATCCCGGTCCAGTCGGCGGATGATCTCTTTCGCCTCGGTCTTGGGAAGGTTGTACGTGATCCGTATCTCGTGTCCGCCCTTGCGCCGCCGCACCAGGAACAACCCCTCCGCACCCACGCTCTGCGCCACCTGGTACGCCATCTCCGTGCGCATCTCCTCCATCGGAAAACGCGCTTCCTCGTACACCCGGCAGATCGTCTTCAGCTCCTCCGCATTGGCCACGCTCGTGCGCAGGATCGCCTGGTCCAGCTCCGAACTGGCGCGTGGCGTGCCGCGCCAGATGTGCGCTCGCCTGACAATCGAAGAACGGCACCTCGAGCTTCCGGGCGAGCTGCCGTGCCTCGATAAGATGCGTCTCCGCATCCGCGTTTCCCTGTTCGACCAGGAACGCCCCGTACGCCAGGCTCGCCTTCATCAGCTCGTAGCACTCGTGGATGCTCTTGAGCATGTGGATCGCCGCCTCGAACGCCGACTTCGCCCGCAGTCGTTTCCCCTGCGCCGCATGCACCTGCCCCAGAATCCGAAGTATCGCTCCGAGCTCGTAACGATCGCCGATCTTCTTGCACAAGGTGGCGCCACGTAGCGCAAGCGCCTTCGCTTGATCGTACTGGCCGCACCGGTACTCCAACTCCGCCTGACGGCGGAGTATCTCGGTCATGACATCGCTTTCCGGCAGGATCTCGGCGGTGATGGAGTAGGCGTGATCCAGATGTTCACGGGCTTCCTGGTACCTCGCGGTCTCAGCGCAAAGCTCGCCGAGGAACTCATGCACGATCGCGCGGTGTCTCCCGACACCTGCAACTTCGCCACCGTCCAAGAGCGGGGGGAGGATCTCCTCGGCCTCGGCGAATCGCCGCTGCATGACCTTTACCAGTGCGACTTCGGCTTCGCAAGCGAGCGCCTGGAATTCTGCGTTCTTCCTCGTGGTTTCACCGAGCGCCGCAATCAATCCGTCCCTCGTTCGTATTGTCTTCTCATAGAAACGAAGAGCTATCGGCCACTCACCCCGCCGTCGACACACGTGAGCCAAGTTCAGCGACGCTAGAATAGCCCCCCAAACGACTTCCAACTCGGTGAAAATCGTGGCGGCTTTCTGGAGAACAAGCTGCGCCTTATGATACTGAGCCG
>JBDHAI010000243.1:0-4350 GCA_039588155.1 Gemmatimonadota bacterium
CGCGACACGGTAGCGGTAGAGAGAAGGGTCACTGGACTCCCACCGCACGGCCAAGGACGCGTCCACCTTGTCGCCGGCGGGTGACTTGCGGTCGCAGGCTGGAAGGCCGAAATCGAATCGCAGATCGTCTCCGGGAACGTGAATCCAGAGACGACCGTGCATGCTGGGGTCGGCCGTCGTACCTACGGCGGAGACGGGGAATTCGTGAGGTACGATGAGGTTGAAATCCTCGAGTCTTTCGCCGCTTCGCAGGTCGTGAACCACCCCACCACCGGTGGCGACGGCGGTTTCTGCCCAGCTGCGGCCGGCCCTCGGCTGCCGTCGCACCATGTCGATGAGTGCCAGCAGTCGTCCACCCAACACCAACCGCGGGTGTGCGTGTCGATAGCCGTCCAGGTCGATGGATGGTCCGATCTCCCCTGAGACGACGTCATACAGGCGGTAGCGATCGTGTCCGACGTCGAGACGGAAGAGCAGAAGGTCGCGCCAGGCGTCGGCGGCGACACCGTGAACGGGGCCGAACAGGCGTTGGAGATCGACAACACGGACGACCCGATCGCGGTGAGTATCGACGAGGACGGGCCGATTCGCGGGATCGAGCGTCCACATGTACGGCGGGCGGTGCTCGAATCCAGACGCCCGTTCGTCCGGTCGGAATTCGCTGGTGCGGCCAAGCCAAGCCAGGGACAGGCCTTCGTAGATCTCGGTGCGAAGAGGCAGGCCGGGGGCAAACCAGACCACATAGAGCTTGGAGGCGTCGGTTGGCGCTTGAAAGAAAGCCGCGTAGGGCGCGCCCACGTCGGGTTGACGCACCACCTGTCGCGCTTCGCGGGTCAGCAAGTCGACTTCAAAGAGGCGGACAGTACCGTTGGCATCGGCCGCGGTGAAATAGATGCGCTGGCGATCGGGCACTTCAATGATTTGTCCTGTCAGCGCGCTGAGTGGCACACGCAGGGGCAGGGGCTGGATGGGTGGTGGCATGGCGATCGAGAGACGTGACACGCGTTCGATCTGCAGAGCCTCGAAATAGCGGCCGGTTCCAGCGGAAAGCGTCAGCCGATAGAACTGTCCCACGGCTTCACCGCCACCGAACTGAGCGTCCGCGCCGTCGGGCAGCCCGAGGGCGGCAAGGACCAGGAAGAGGCTGGCGAGATGAGTACGGGCTGTCTTCAACAAGTTGGCTGGTTACTCGCCCGACGATTCCTTGGGATAGAACGTCATCGTCACGAAGTCGTAAGCTGGCCAGGGGCCGGTCAGGTCGAACTGAAACTGCGGATGGTCGGCGTCCAATTCATCGGCGTACTCGACGAAGCTCACCCAATCGGCCCGGCTGACGAGGAAAGCTGCCGAGAGGACTCGCCGAGCCGAGGGCGGCAACGTGAATGCAGCTCTTGATCTTCGGCGCAGTGCGGTATAGAAGCCGGCGGCTTGGTCGGCCAGGTCCCCTTCACTCAGGTCGGGATGGCGACCGGAGGGCGTGATGTGAAGCCGCATCTCGAAGGCACCATCCAGCAGCGATAGCGCTTCGTCCAACGCGACGCGCTGGGTCTCTAAGAAGTCGATGACCTGCTCGGGGCCGCGGAATATGACGCCGTAGGGGGCGGGGACGATGGTATACCGGCGCATCGCTCGCTCGATCGCGGTGCTGTGTTCGCGCACGCGCTCTCTGTCCCATTCGGGGAGCCGGTAGGGGACTTCGCATACCAGGGCTGCCAGCCCTGCGTGCTCGACTAGCTCGTCCGCTGCACCACCCGTCAGCTTGGCCAGTCCGCGCTCGTGCCCGCGGTAGCGCACGACGCCCCGCAGGAGCAGACCGCTGTCGCCTACCCGTTCAGATCGTTCGGATTCGACGGCTTCGCCCATTCCAACTACAGGTTGCTTGAGTTCTCCCATCCGTCGCTCAGTAGCGCGTAAACATCAGCCTGCGGCTTCGGCGTGGTGATCTCCGGTCCCTCGGCACCCATGTGTACGTTGATTTCGGAGCGCACTCCGAACTCGCCCTCGAGGTAGATGCCCGGCTCTATGGAGAATCCGGTGCCGGGTAGGAGGATTCGCTCCTCATCGGTTTCGACTCCGTCGATATTGGGGCCGAGACCGTGGAGCTCCCCGTCGATCGAGTGCCCGGTGCGGTGGTTGAAGTTAGCACCGAAGCCAGCCTTCTCGATCACCGCCCGGCTGGCCGTATCCACATCGCGGCCACGCAACGGTCGATCCGCTTGGGCGACAGTCTGCTCGATATATTCGACCGCCGCATCTCGGGCGTCGCGAACGGTCTCCCAGACTCGTCGCTCACGTTCGGGGACCTCGGTGCCCATGAAACCCATCCAGGTCTGGTCGGCCCAGACCGATCCCGGCTCGCGGGCCCAGAGATCGATGAGCAGCACTTTTTCGCGGACGATGGGCGCCGCGCCTTGCGGAGTGGGTTCATAGTGGCCGTCCGCCGCGTTAGGGCCCACACCGACGATGGCGTCGCCTTCGACGAGCCCGGCGTCGCCGAGCTGCTGCAGAATGGACTCCTTCAGGCCCCACTCGCTGAGCCGCTCGCCGGCTCTCACGGAGTCTGCGGCAAGTCGGAAAGCGCGCGCCGCTACGTTCGCTATGATCTTCGCAGACTTGCGGTGGCTCTCGAGCTCGGCTTGCGACCAGACCGACGCGAAGAGAGTGACGAGTTCGCCCGAGCCGACGAGCTGCACGCCGGCGCGTTTCAAGAGGTCGAACACGCCAGCGGGGACCCTGTCGATCTGCGGGACCCGATCATCTTCCGAGTACTCGATGGCGATGCGCAGACCGGGTGAGAGCAATTCGCTCAGCGTCTTCTCGAGCTCTTGCCACCTGAAGTACACACGGACCGGGCCGGGCCACTCACTCCACGGAGGACGCTCCAACGAATGGGCGACGGCCACCGGCTTACCCTGGACCGGGATGAGCACGAAGTATCTGCGGCTCAGAGGTTGGTGCAGGCCGAGAACGCGACCCGCGATGGGGTTCATGGCATGGTGATCGTAGAGCAACCAGCCATCGAGATCGCGCTCTTGAAGCGCCGCCTGCATGGACTTCAATCGGTCCGCCGCGATATGAGCTCGTTGTGCCGTATAGGCCATGGTCTTGTCCGTTTAGTCGTCCGTCTCGTTTTCCTGGCCGGCCCCTTCCTTCGTGCCGACGATGAGAGAGACGCCAATAGTCCGTTCGGGGCCGAGCAGCTTGCGGATCTCGTGCTCGCGATTGACTGCCCCCTTCAACCCGCGCCAACCCCAACGCTGCCAGGCACGCCGCAATATGGAAAGCGTGTCGGCAAGCGTTGAGAGCTCGGCCAGGTGGGTGAATGTGCGACCGCGCACGAGGAAGGGAAAGGCCTGATCCGACCAGTCCTCCACACGCAGGTCAACGACGCTAGCCTCCTGCAGCGCCTTCTTCCATTCGACGAGAACGAGAGGTGGCGCACCTATGTGCTGCACCAATATCTGGCGGCGATCTTCGTCGACGTGGCCCGTCCAGATGAGACCGATCAGGACCACTTGGCCGGACGGGCGGGTGACGCGCGCCAGCTCCGCGACAGCGGCGAAGGGGTCGGCCGAGCGGGCGAGACCTAGCTCGCCTATCGTCAGGTCGAATACCCCGTCCTTGTAGGGAAGATCATCTACGTGGGCCGTCTGGAAGGTGAGGTGCGCTGTCACGCCGGCGTCCCGAGCGCGCTGTTCGGCCACCTCGATGGCGGCCGAGTCCGGGTCGACGCCTACGGCTTCCACCGGATAGTTCTCGGCGAAGAACTGGACCACGGATCCGCGCCCGCAGGGGACGTCCAGCAGCGCCACGGGTTCCTCATTCTCGGAGAGACCCGTCAGCTTGGCGATCTGGCGGTAAAGAACTTGATCGCCGGGAGAAAAACCCCTGGAGCGACTCAGCCGCAGAAGGTCGATCATCGACGGCCCGCGCTCCGGGGCCAGGGGCGAGACGGCCTGTGGTGTGACGTCTCGGTCGTCGCCAGAAGGCATAGGAAAAAACTACAAAATGCGCCCCGTGAGGGTCAATCCGGGGCCTCAAGTTGGAATTTCCGGGCCAGGCACCGGTTTCCACGCGAGAGCGCGAGGGCAAGCTCGTTTCCGAGGTATGTTGCTGGGCTAAAAGTCGAAGTACATGATGAACGAAAGGCGGACCGCGGTACCGTCCTGGCCATCCTTGTTCTGGCGGCGGCCGAGGGATAACTCGGCCCCGAGCTGTGTACCCGCGGTGGCGGTCCAGAACGCGTTGACCGATGCGTATTGGCTGTTATCGAAAGCGTCAGCTGGCGCGAAGTCCTTGTTTTCCACGTTGATGGCTCCCAGCGTAAGGTAGGAGAGAACATTCTCCCTC
>JBDHAI010000244.1:0-7123 GCA_039588155.1 Gemmatimonadota bacterium
TGGAGAAGGTGGGCTTCGTGTTCCAACGCTTCCACCTGCTGCCGGCGCTGTCCGCCGCCGAGAACGTCGAGCTGCCGATGGCCGAGGCCGGCGTTGCGCGCCAAGAACGAAAGAAGCGGGCCCACCAGCTCCTCGATTATGTCGGGCTGAGCCACCGTATCGACCACCGCCCCGGCCAGCTCTCCGGGGGTGAGATGCAGCGAGTCGGGATCGCCCGGGCTCTGGCCAACGCGCCGGAGGTCGTTCTCGCCGACGAACCGACCGGCGAGCTGGATCGTGAAACGGGAGCCGAGATCGTCGAGCTCTTCGCCAGGCTGAACCGTGACGGCACGACCTTGGTCGTCGTGACTCACGACACCGCCCTGGCCGAGGCCGCCTCGGTCGTCCATCGCATGCGGGACGGCCAGTTCGAGGACAGGGTCGACGCATGATTTTCCGCCTCGTCCTGCGCCACCTGACCCTTCACCCGATCCGCTCGCTGGTCTTCGTCGGCGCCTACGCCGCCGGCGTCTCCGTCATGCTCGCTCTGCTATCGATCGGCGAGGTGATGGTCGAGCAATCCCGCGATGAGCAGTGGATTGGCGGTGGCGACATCACGATCGTACCCAGCGGTATCGACCTCGAGACCCTGCGTACCGGTGGTGCCGTGTTCTTCGGCATCGATCAGGCACGCTTCATCGCACGAGCAGTGCTGGGAGGCGGACGCCTGGCCGACCGTCTGGCGGCGGTGGCCCCGTGGATCGACGACCGTGCCGTGTATCTGAGGCAAAGCGGCGGCGAAGCCATCGTGGCTCTACGCTCCAACGGGCAAATCCCCTCCGCCGCGCGTGCCCTGGGTGCGGCGCCCGAGATACTGTCGGGTAGCTGGATCGACAGCGATGACGACCGCCGCTGGCTCACGCCGTCGGGTCTCGAGCTCTATTCCGAGATCGATCGCTTTCACCTGCCACCGGAGAACGTGAGGGGAGACAGCGCCTGGGCCGA
The DNA here is from genome assembly GCA_039588155.1 of Gemmatimonadota bacterium. GTDB lineage: Bacteria > Gemmatimonadota > Gemmatimonadetes > Palauibacterales > KS3-K002 > JBDHGH01. Next base: position 985 of record JBDHAI010000244.1, read on the forward strand.
GTGGCACTACTTCAACCTGCTGTGGCCGGACGAGGAGCGCTGGCTCTATTTGTCGTACATCGTCGGCGGCGATGTCACGGGCGAAGACTGGGGCGGCATCGTCCTGGCGCGCTATCACACACCGGACGGGAGGGATCGATCCTTCGCGGACACTCTCGCCGCCGACGACATCGTCTTCTCCGCGACTTCGGCTGAACTGGTCCTCGGACCTCACACCGTTCGGCTGATCGACGATCCCGTGCGTTACCGCATACGCGCGCGGCTCCCGGCAGTCGAGGGGCGTAGCCGGCTGACGGTCGATCTGGACATCGCGCCCGAAAGTCAGCGCTATTTTCCGCCCGCCCAATTGGCGGCGGCCGACTCGTTCGTCAGCGGGTATGTGGTGCCGGCGCTCCGCGCCGGTGCCTCGGGCCGCGTCTGTGTTGGAGAGGGCTGCGAAGATGTAGACGAGACCATTGCCTACCACGACCACAACTGGGGCACCTGGGGCGGAGTGATCTGGGACTGGGGCATCGCGCATGCCGGCCCATATGACGTTCTCTACGGCGGCGTGCACGGGGATGCCGTCGCTGACGCGCGCCGCCAGGGCGTCCGCTTCCTGGGCTACGTGGTGGATTCGCTAGGCGTGGCGGCCGTGCTCGAGCCGCGTGAGCTGATCTACGGCGGCGCGCGACCTATCGTCTTTGACGGTGATACGGTTGTCGTCCCGGAGGCGCTGGCCTGGATGGCAGTGCAGGGGCCGGACTCGCTAGCGGTGGACATTTCACTCGAAAACGTGGAGCTCTCGAGCTTGACGTTGGGTGGCGATTCCGATGTCTATTTCGCACAGATGAAGGGCACAATGCGGCTGTCGGGGATCCTCGCCGGCCGTGTCGTCGCCGCGTCGGGCCCGGGGTTCTTTGAAACGTATCTGCGCCGCCGACGTTGAGCCCGACCGGCGGTGCGCCTAGACGCCAGCTTCGATGAGCCCGTCTTGCACAGGAGCCATCTGTTCGCCGCGGAGAGCCAGGGCCAGCGCGATGGCCAAGACGAGCGCGCCCACAACCGGCAGCGACCACGCCTGCATGAGCGTTGAAGCGGAAGACGAGACGAGGAAGAACGAAGCGATCGTGGCGTAGAGCATGAGTCTCCGCTCATACAGTACCGATGGTCGCGTCCTGACGTAGTAGACGGCCGCCGTGTAAGGATACAGCAGGTAGACGTAGTGATCGATCCAGGAGATCGGCGATATGAAGAGCGTTGCGATGAAGATCAGCGAGTACTCGAAGGAGAGCGCCAGGCTGCTCCGATCGCTCGCTGGGGTTCTGCAGATCCAGGCCAAGAAAACGAAGATCCCGAGGATCAGTAGCTTCGTCAGCCGGTCGACCCAGGGAATACTCAACGAAAGAACGTTGATGAAGTAGCCCGGGCCCTTCCCTCCGTCGGCCGGCACTTCGCTCAGGAAGCGATGGAGAGCTGCGGCGAGTGATTGGTTCGTGTGCCGGAACCCGACGATCCCTTCTGCGATTATGCCCTCGGTGACGAAACGATGAAAGATGTCCCACCAGCCCAGAAGTATCGGCGGGAAGTTCTCGAATCCGAACAAGAACGGCGGGACAACCAGCCAGCAGACGACGACGGCGATGCCGGCGGCCACGACGACCCGAAACGCACGCTTGTAAAGGAAGTAAAGTACGAAAAGGCCGGGTGTGATCTTGAGTGCGGCGGCGACACCCAGCAACGCGCCCGCCCTCACGTCTTTACCCTGTTTGAAGGAATAGAGCGACAGGCAAGTCAGGAACAATGTCACGTGATTGATATGGGCCGTCTCCAGATTGCTGCCGATGATGCCGGCGGCGAGAACCAGCGGTATCAGGAGAAGCGACCTGTCACGGGCGAGTTCCCCACCCTCCTGAACGGTGAGAACGCTGAAGTAGGCCGCGCCGATGGCGAGGGCGAAGCTGACCCAGAACCAGATGGAGGCGCCCAGCCACAGCGGTAACGGGACCAGCGGCGCGAGGAGAAGGGCGAAGAAGGGAGGGTACTTGGTGACGGTGTCGAGGATCGAGTATTCCAAGTAAATATTGATTCGCCTGTAGACTAAGTCCTCACTGAAGAGTCGGAAGGATTCGAAATGCGAGCTCCCTGGTCTAACAACACGGTACACCATATTGAACCAGAGGAACAAGATCAGGAGGACCAGTAACCCGGTGTAGATGCGCTTCGCAGCCGGCGTCTTTAACGCTGCCATGAGCCGCTCGCTGCCCGAGAGCCGCACGTCGTTGTATTGCTTGTCAGCCAAGAAACTACCAGCCCCCAGCGGCACACAGCATCGACCGGCCGATTACAAGCCGTCCCGTGCGTTGTATAATAGAGCAGCAGTCCCCACAGATCAGATTCGGAACGGAGCAATATAATGCGGTATCCGATGGCCGGAAGAGACTTGTTGGCAACGCTCACGACGGGTGGCGGGCTGGCCACCGCGGCGGTCGGTCTGGCCAAGGCCGCTGCCAAGCGCGCTCCGGGGCCGCTGGCCATTCCTTTAGCCGTGGGTGGCGGGCTGATGTGGCTGGGGCGCAACCTCGGCGACTCCTATCTGGATGTGGATGACAAGGGAGTGCATATCAAGCTGGGCGTATTGTTCGACGAGACCGTCGCGCTTAACGACATCTCACGCGTACGGGAGACGCAGTGGAGCCTGCTGGGTGGAATCGGCGTGCGCACGAACCTGAAGGACATGGTGGCAGTCGTCACCAAGACGGGGCCCGTGGCGGAGCTGTCGCTTTGGCGTCCCATTCGCCTGCCGATCATCCCGCACCTGTACTACGTGCGTGCGCAGCGCCTCTTGGTCAGCCCCGAGCACCTCGACACCTTCATCTCCGATCTTCGGGCTCGCCTGCAGGCATAGCGCGCGGATCGCCTCTTTCAAGCTCAGCGAAATCGGCGGGGCCGCCAGCCTCGGCTCCAGCGATTCGTGCCAGCCGCATCTCGGCGCGATCCAGGGCGTTCTCTGCCTCGACGAGATTGGCCAGCGAATGGCGAGCCTGCTTGATCGCCGTGGCCAGCGCCGAACGCAGATGCTCTACGTCCGAACCCAGGTGGGTCAGCGAAGCGAGAATTTCGCGGGCGCTCTCTTGAATCTCGAACCCGCGCATTCCTATTCGGACGACGGAGAGGTACGCGTACAACGTATTCGGCGAAACGGGGACCACCCTCTTTCGCAACGCATACTCGCTCAGCGATGTGCCCTCGGCTTCTTGGCCGCCGATAGCCACCTCGTGAAAGACCGACTCCGATGGGATGTACATAAACGCCACATCCAGCGAACCATCTTCGGGTGACAGATACTTGCCAGCAACGTCATCCACGTGCCGCGGTTGAAGGCGCGATGTGCTGAATCCGCCTCGGGGCTTCCGGCCTGACGCAAATCCAGGTAGCGCCGGAAGTTCTCGAGTGGAAACTTCGAATCGATCGGCAGCAGCCGGCCAGCGCCCAGCAGCACGGCCACATCCACGCGTACGCCCGTGCTGGGGTACGTGTATTGGAGGCAGAAGCGGTCGCGCGGAAGCACGTCCGTCAGGGCGTCCTCCAGCAGGCGCTCACCGAAAGCTCCCCGCAGCTGAGGTGGCTGCAGTATCTTCTGCAGCTCATCCAGGCCGAGACCGAGCTGCTCCACCTGCTGCGTCGCCTCCTGGAGCTGTCCGATCCGCTGGCTCAGCTCGTGGGTCTGCTGCAGGTGCTCGCGCAGCCGCCCGTCCACCCCAGACCGAATCGCCTGCACCTCCCGTTGCAGGAGCTGCAGTCCCGGTGCGGGCGCTCGGCTCTCGATGCCTTTCTCTAGCCGTAGCACGCCCCAGGCGAGGGCCAGGACGGCAACGAAGAGGGCGAGAAGCGTGACTGTTTGGAGATCCATCCTGCCTCCAGGCTGCGGACACCCGATGGCGGTCCAGCGCCCGGTCACACGTCGCCGCAGCGGCATGACGGGCATGGGTTGCCCGGGTTTCGATGGGGGGTAGCGGCTGGAGTGCTGTAGACAGGTTACCCCTGAAGGCGGGACCCTGCAAGCACTCGCGGCCGGGGCCCGATTTTGCTAAATTGGGGCATACCCCACCACGTTTCAGATCGTAAGCAGGAGTAGTGAGATGGGCTCGGAAGACTATACATTCAAAGCTTTTAGCCAGCACGCCTTCTACAAGAACGTGAACCAGGTTCTCGTGGACCGGGCCGACCTGAGACGCGGCTGGACCGTGGTGGATGTCGCCTGCGGCAGCGGCGCTATCACGGCGCTCATCCTGGAGAGGATTCGGGGGGCCGCTCAAGGATGCACGGGAGAAGGTAGCCGGGGTGCGGGACGCGATGGTCGAGTTCGTGCAGGCGCGAGCCGAGGAGATGTCGGCGAGCATCAAGAGGGCTGCGGACGCGGTCGTCTTCTGCAACGGCATTCACTATATCGAGGACAAGACTGAGCTGATGGCCGAGGTGTACAGAACGCTGAAGCCCGGCGGAGTCTTTGCCTTCAACACCGGATTTTTCGACGGCGCACTGCCTCCAGAGACGGTGAAGTACTACCGCCGTTGGATGATGAAGTCGCTCCGGAAGCTCAAGAAAGAGTATAACCTGAAGCCCGAGCATTCCAAGGTCGAGTCGCGCAGGCAGCTGACTGCAGACGAGTACGTGCAGCTACTCCAGGCTCAAGGCTTCAAGATCAAATCGCAAGAGATCTATCCAGGTGAAGTGACCGAGCAGGGCTGGACGGATCTGAGCCGCTTTTCCGACTTCATCGCCGGGGCACTACCCGGCGTCCCGCTCGAGACGGCCAGCGACGTGCTAGTCGAGGCGCTGCACGAGACGTTCGATGATCTGGGCAGTCCCGAAAGCTGGCCTCGTAACTGGCTGACGGTAGTCGCGGCTCGGCCGTAGAGCGGTAAGAGCAGTCTATCGAGACACCGCCGTCGTTCCTAAGGGAGCGGCGGCGGTTCTTCATCTGAGAGGAAAAGATCGCTTCGCGACTTGCGCCGGTTTAGCCCGCCAACAACTGCTCGAAGTTCGAGAGCAGCCTCGGGTCGTCCAGGCTCAAGCGCGTGCGTGCGCCCCGGTCCAAGGCGATCAACACGTCCTGGCCCGGGTGACCGACGATGAAGTGGGGCACCGACTCCCCACTTTTCAGGAAGAAGGCGACGGCGACGAGTCCGTCTTTGATCGAATGCAGGTGAAAAGACTGAACGTCGCCCTCGAAGTCCGGATAGGAAGGCCCGTGATAGCGGTTCTCCTTTAGATGCCGGTACAGGCTAACGCAGAGCGGGTCGAAGTGGATGCCGCCGGAGCCAGTCAGCTCGCTCTCGCTAGTAGCCAGGACGTACGTCGCTCGATCGGCCAGCTTCTCGAAGACGAGCGTCGTCACGATCTCGAACAGGATGCCGGTGAATTCGGCCACCCCCAGCTCGTGGGTACCGCCGTCGATTTCGAGAACGAAATGCTGGGGCGGTTCGCTTGCCATGCCCTGCCTCCGGTTAGTAGTCTCGTAGCTTTTTCATCATAGGGTTTGGCCACTGCACGGGCAACGTTCGCAGTTGCCTGTCGTCGTTCACCGCCACACCTTCAGATCATGCCGGCAAACCTAACACCCGCTTACCACGCAGCCGAGAAGCGTTACCGGCAAGCGAATACCACGGAGGAGAAGCTCGATGCGCTGCGCGACATGCTCGCCGTCATGCCCAAGCACAAGGGCACTGACAAGCTACAGGCGGACATCAAGCGGCGCATTTCGCAGCTCAAGGATGCGGCGCGCAAGGCTCCGGCGGCTCGACAGGCCCCGATGTGGGTCATCGAGAAGGTCGGGGCCGGCCAGGTTCCGGTGATCGGACCGCCCAATGCGGGCAAATCCGCGCTCATCGCCAAGGTCACCCACGCCGACGTCAAGGTGGCCGAGTACCCGTTCACGACCCAGACCCCGGTTCCGGCGATGATGCCGTTCGAGAACATTCAGATCCAGCTGATCGACGCGCCGGCGTGGTCGGAGGACTTCGACGTCGGCTGGATACCGGAACTGGCCCGCCGCGCCGACGCATGCGTCCTGGTGGCGGATCTCTCAGACGAGCTGACGCCGATGTCGATCGCCTACATCCTGGAGGCGATGAAAGCCCGTGACGTGGTACTTGTC
>JBDHAI010000244.1:7173-14475 GCA_039588155.1 Gemmatimonadota bacterium
GAGGGAGGGTTTCGAGGTCTGCATCCCCACGCTCCTGGTCGCCAATAAAGCCGATGCCCCGGGTGCGGGTGCCGTGCTCTCCGAGCTCGCTCAGCTCTACGAAGACCGCTTCCCCATCGTCGCCATCTCGATCGTAGAAGACCGCGGCCTGGACGACCTCCGGCGCGCGCTGTTCGACGTCATGCAGATCTCCCGCGTGTTCACCAAACAGCCCGGCAAGGAGGCCGATCTTGGCGAGCCCTTCGTGCTACCGGTGGGAAGCACGGTCCACGACCTGGCGCGCAAGATCCATAAGGAGATTCTGGAGAACTTCAAGTACGGGCGCCTGTGGGGCCAGTCGGGCCGGTTTGAGGGGCAGCGCGTCGGCGAGGAACACGTATTGCTGGACGGCGACATCGTGGAACTGCATATCCGCTAGCGTCACAAGACGCGGCGCCTGTTCTTATTCACACACCCGGTTTCGTCCTCCTTTCTTCGCTTTGTAGAGCGCCCTGTCCGCAGCCCTGAGCACCTTGTCCGGGGTCGGGTACCTGCCGCTCCGCTCGGCGACGCCGATGCTCACGGTCACCTTCATTCCCCGACGGCTCTTCCTGCGGCGTGATCTCGGCTTATGCGGTCGCTTGCGCGGGCGACTTCGGCCGCGCAGCGCGAAGCCGTATTCCTCGACCCTGGCTCGCAGCTTCTCCAGATGTTCCACTGCCTCGGCACGCGACTTACCCGGAAAAACGACCACAAACTCCTCGCCGCCGTAGCGGTACGCTCGACCCCCACCCGAGACTCGCTTGACGCGGGCCGCGACCATTCGCAACACCTGGTCGCCGACATCGTGACCGTGCCGGTCGTTGACCCTCTTGAAGTGGTCTACATCGATCATGGCGATGCTGTACTCGCTCCCCAGCTCAGCTAGCTTCTCGCGCATGGCTCTGCGAGCCGGGAGGCGGGTGAGCTCGTCCCGGTAGGCCATGCTGTAGGAGATCTCGACGACGGACAGGCCCAGCGTGAGCGCCGCGGCCAGGAAGTAGATGCCGACGGCGCTGGTACCCCCACTCGCGTTCAGCGCGAGGAACGTAGCCACCAGCGCCCATGCGAACCCCTTCTCGATGGGGCCGCCACGTCGGACCGCCATGAAAACGGTCAGCGCGAGACTGACCCCATAAGCGAGCAGCGCCGGCTGCGGGATCGAAGTCCAGGCGGTGAGATCCGGACTCACCAAATCGCCCAGCAAGAAGAGCCGGACGGCGTCGGGTTTGAACTCGATCAGCAGCGATAGCACCAGCGGCAGCGCCAGCACGCCGAACAGTTGCGCCAGCCCCCTCAGGCTCAGTACCCCACGATCCTGAGCCAGGGCGAGAAGCCCGATCGTTGCCGGTAGCAGCAGCGCGACCGCCGCGTAGACGACCGGGGCTTCGGGGCCGGACGTCCGTCGCAGCAGCTGCTCCGCGATCGCTATGGCCGCCACGGCCGCGACGACACGGCTCCTGTGGAAACGCCCGGCTAGAAGCACGGCCGCCGCGTAGACGGCGTAGAGCGCACCGCCGGCCAGACCGGCGACCGCTGGCACGTCCAACGCGAAACGGACCGCGAGCACGGCGGCCAGCGCGACTAAGCCGCCGGGTGCGAGCCAGCTCAAGACGGATCTCAAGTTTGGAGCCGCCATTCCTCCCTCTTCCAACGTGGAGAGTGAAGACTAGAGAATGGAGGGTAGAAAGTGAAGAGTGAAGAGTGAAAAGTGAAGAGTGAAAAGGGAGGTGGCACGGTCCAGGAAGGCGGCGTCCTTGAGGAAGGCACCCGGGCAACCGAGTTGCTGTTCTTACCAAGGAACGATACCGTGACTCGCCGGACCGGCCGCTCACGGGTGAGTGACTCGCGTTTCCAACTCTGGAGGAACGAATGACACTAAGCGAGAAGCAGCTCGAGATGTGCGAGACGAGCCGCTGGGACTTCTCCGATCTCAAGGCGCTGTTCCTCAATTGCACCTTGAAGAGGTCACCCGAGCTTTCGCACACCGAGGGACTGGTCGAGATCTCAGGGGCGATCATGGAACGAAACGGCATGTCCGTCGAGGTGGTGCGTCCCGTCGACCATAAGATCGCCTACGGCGTCTACCCGGATATGACGGAGCACGGCTGGGACCGCGACGACTGGCCGCAGCTCTACGAGAAGGTGAAGGCGGCACATATCCTGGTGATCGGCAGTCCGATCTGGCTGGGCGAGAAGTCTTCGGTATGCACGCAGGTCATCGAGCGCCTCTACTCGACCTCCGGTGACCTCAACGAGGCGGGCCAGTATGCCTATTACGGGCGCGTGGGCGGTTGCCTGATCACGGGTAACGAGGACGGAGTCAAACACTGCTCGATGAACATCCTGTATTCGCTCCAACACCTCGGCTACGTCATCCCGCCGCAGGCCGATGCCGGCTGGATCGGCGCGGTCGGGCCGGGACCTTCGTACCTCGATCCAGGGTCGGGCGGGCCGGAGAACGACTTCACCAACCGCAACACGACGTTCATGACGTGGAACCTCATGCACCTGGCCCGGCTACTCGTCGACGCGGGTGGTGTGCCGGCGCACGGAAACCAGCGCTCGCTCTGGGATGCGGGGTGCCGGTTCGATCATCCGAATCCCGAGTACCGGTGAGGGCGGTGAGGGCGGTGAGGGCGGTGACCACGTTCTCGGCATCTTCGGCGCTTATGTCTACCTGTTTTCTTCTTCCCGTCAGCTTGCGGTCGTACCGCGGAATCTGACGACGGCAACCCAGAGGACTCCCACGGCCATGAGCGTGAGGGCGACGTACTGCCTCCAGAGGTCCAGGAAGCCAGCGTCTTTGAGGAAGACGGCGCGGATGATCTCGAGGAAATGGCGCATGGGATTGAGCACGGTGAGCCACTGGAATAGCTCGGGCATGCTGCTGATGGGATAGAAGAATCCCGAGAGGATGATCGCGGGTAGCAGGATGAGGAACATCCCCATGAACGCTTCCTGCTGCGTCTTCGAGACGCTGGACAGCAGGAGGCCGAGCGCCAGCCCGGCGACGATGAAGGCCAGCGCGGCGGGGAGCAGGACGAGAAACGAACCCCGCATCGGGATACCGAACCAGAGGATGGCTATCCCCGTAACCAGGAAAAGATCGAGGAACGCCACCAGCATCGACGGTACCGTCTTGCCCAGGATGAACTCGGTGGGCGACAGCGGGCTGACCGACAGCTGATCCAGCGTCCCCATCTCCCGCTCGCGAACCACCGACATGGACGTGAGCAGCAGCGTGATCAGCATGATTAGAGCGGCGATCACGCCGGGCACGTTATAGGTGCGGCTCTCCAGCTCGGGGTTGTACCAGGCTCGATTGCGCAGGTCGATACCGCCGCCGGGCAGCGTCCCCGCGGCGGCCGCGCGGGCCAGGCCGAACTGCTGTACGATGAGGCCGGCGTAGCCCAGGGCGACGGTCGCCGAGTTCGAGTCGGTACCGTCGACGACGATCTGGACTTGCGCGCCCTGGCCGGAAGCGATGTCGGCGGCGAAGCCCACGGGAATCTCGATGCCGACAGCCGCATCGCCGTAGTCGAGCGCCCGCACCAAGTCGGCGGGACGGTCGGAGCGACCAACGATCTTGAAGTAGCCGGTGGACTCGAAGACTTCGAGTAGCTCGCGGGATGTCGCCGTGCGATCGTGGTCGATGACGAACGTAGTCGTATCGCGGATGTCGGTGTTAACGGCGTAGCCGAACATGACCAGCATGATGATTGGGGCGACGATGAGCGCGCCACGCATCTTCGGATCGCGGAGCATTTGGCGCAGCTCTTTCTTGAGCATCTCGCGCACGCGGGTCGGGGATATGCCCATCAACCCAGCTCCTTCTTGAAGGCGCGAATGGCGAGCGACAGGCCGACCGTCGCGAAGATGATCATGGCGACACCCTCGGCCCAGAGCACACTGGGCCCCACGCCCTTGAGGAAGATCCCTTTAGTAACCGTCACGAAGTAACGCGCGGGGACCGCGTAGGTGACGACTTGGAGGAAAACGGGCATCGTCGAGATGGAGAACATGAAGCCCGACAGCAGGATCGCCGGCAGATACGTCGTCTGCAACGCCAATTGCGTGGCCAACACCTGCGACTTCACTGTGGCCGAAATGAACATGCCGAAACTCAGCGCGCCCAGCAGGAACATCAGCGTCATGATCGAGAGGAGAAAGACGTTACCCCGAAACGGCACGCCGAAGATGACCAGCCCGGCGATGACCGCGATGGCGACATCGAACAGTCCGATGGCCACGTAGGGCAGCAGTTTCCCGATCACGACCTCCAGGCGGTGCACCGGGGTCGCGGCCAGCTGCTCCATCGTTCCGCGCTCCCATTCTCGCGCGATGGTCAGCGCCGTGAGCATCGCCGCGATGATCGACATGATGACCGCCACGAGACCGGGCACGATCATGTTGCGGCTCTCGAGCGTCTCGTTGAACCACACGCGCGATTCCGCCTGCGCTGGAACCACCACCTGGCGACCCCTCAACAACACCTCCAGAGAGAAGCGCGCCGCTATGGCCGTGGCATAGTTCTGCGCTATGGTCGCGGTGTTGGCATCGGAACCGTCAAGCACGATCTGAACCTGAGCCGGCCAGCCGGCGGCGAGGTCGCGAGCGAACTCCGGCGGGATCACCAGGACGAGCTTCACCTCACCACGTCTCAGCAGGTCATCGATATCCGCGTACCGCTCTGGGTAGGCCAGGATGTTGAAGTAGCCCGAACTCTCGAACCGCTCGATCAGATCTCGACTGGGCGCCGTGTTGCTCTGATCCAGCACGGCGAGCTCGATGTTCTTGACGTCGAAGCTGATGGCGTAGCCGAAGAACAGGATCAGCAGGACCGGCAGCATGAAGGCCATCAACAAGCTTCGCGGATCGCGCCGAAGCTGGATAGCCTCCTTGCGACTCATCGCCAGTAGACGCGTGAGGTTCATGAAACTGCCGTCCCACCTGAACGGTGAACGAACGACACAAATACATCCTCGAGGGAGGGCTCGATTGACCGGAGCGACTCTGTGACGTGGCCCGCACCGGCGAGCAATTCGGGGATCTGGCGCTCCGCCCGGGCCTGGTCCTCGACCATGACGTGCACAGCGCGTCCGAACATCGTGACCTCGAGAACGCCTGGCGCACCACGAATCACCTCGACAGCACGCGGGGCGTCGGCGGTGGTGACTTCGAGAATCGGTTCCTGGATCGCGTTCTTCAGATCGTCCGGCTCGTCCAGCGCGATGATGCGGCCGCGGTTCATCAGCGCCAGGCGATGACAGTACTCCGCCTCCTCCATATAGTGCGTGCTGACGAATACTGTCGTCCCGGCGCTGGCGAACTCGTCGATCAGATCCCAGAAGTTGCGGCGCGAGATGGGATCGACACCCGAGGTGGGCTCGTCCAGGAACAGGATCGGCGGCTCGTGGATCACCGCGCACCCCAAGGCCAGGCGCTGCTTGAAGCCCAACGCCAGCTGGCCGGTCATGCGTCGCTCCTGAGCCGGTCACACCATAGAGCCCGGCGAACAGTTGGATGTTCTCGGCCACCGTCAGGTCGGGGTAGAGCGAGAACAGCTGGGACATGTAGCCGATGTTCAGTTTTACCTGGTCGATTTCCGATTCGATATCGAACCCGGCGACGCTACCGGACCCTGAAGTCGGATGCAGAAGCCCAGTCAACATCTTGATCGTCGTCGTCTTACCGGCACCGTTCGGTCCCAAGAACCCGAAGATCTCGCCTTGGTTGACGTCGAAGCTGACACGATCGACGGCGATGAAATCCCCGAATTTGCGAGTCAGCTCGTGCACGTGAACCGCCTTAGCCATCCTCAGCCTCCCGGCTTTGCACGAGATCGATGAAGACGTCTTCTAGGGATGGCTCGACGGGCTCGATGTCCGAAACGGTTACGTCGGCCGCGGCCAGCGCCTGGCGAGTCGCCGGTAGATCCCGTTTGCCTCCTCGCAGCATCACGTGAACGACTTCACCGAAGAGGGCGGCCTGTCCGACCTCGGGAAGTGTCCGCAGAACATCACGAGCCCGACGAGGCGCATCGGTATTCACGGCGAAGACCAGGCCCTGCAAACGCTCCTGCAAGGCCTCCGGTGTATCGAGCATCGCTGAGGCGCCGTTGTGGATGAGCATCACGCGATCGCAGCGCTCCGCCTCGTCCAGGTAGGCGGTGGAGACGACCACGGTCACTCCGCGGGCGACCATCTCGTGCACGATCAGCCACAGATCGCGCCGCGAGATGGGGTCGACGCCGAAAGTGGGTTCATCGAGTAGCAGAGTGTCTGGTTCGTGAATCAGCGCCGCGCAGAGGCCGAGCTTCTGTTTCATCCCGCCGGAAAGTTGACCCGCCAGGCGGTCCTCGAAGGGGCCCAGCCCGGAGAACGCGTACAGCCGCTCGAGCCGCGCCGGGCGGTCTTCACGCGATACACGGTAGAGGTCGGCATAGAACTCGATGTTCTCACGGACCGTCAGGTCGGTGTAGAGTCCGAAGCGCTGCGACATGTAGGCGATGTGGTGCTTCACGCCCTCCGGATCGTCAACGACGCTGACCCCTGCCACCCTCGCGTCACCCGCGGTAGGGCGCAGCACGCCGGCGAGCATTCGCAGTGTCGTTGTCTTTCCCGCACCGTCGGGCCCGACGATCCCGAACAGCTCGCCGGAGCCGACCTGAAAAGTCAGGTCGTCGACCGCGATGATGTCGCCGAACTTCCGACCCAGTCGGTCAACCGCGACGGCCGTCTCCATAGAGCGATCAGCGCTCCTCGGACTCCAGGCGCACATCGGCGGCCAGGCCCGGCTTGAGGTCGAAGTTGGGATCGCCGGTGATCTGGACCTTGAGCCGGTAGACCAGCTTCACCCGCTCCTCCGTCGTCTGAATGTTGCGCGGTGTGAACTCGGCCTCGCTGGCGATGAAGATCACGCGGCCCTCGTAGGTGCGGTCGGGGTAGGCGTCGCCCGTGATCTGGGCCGAACCCCCGATGGCGATGCGGCCGACATCGTCGGCGCGCACGTAGATTCGGACCCAGCGATCGTCGGGGTTCCGTAGCGTGAGCACCGGCGCTCCGGCACCGACTGTCTCGCCCGGCTCACGATGACGCACCGTGATCAGGCCGTCGAAGGGAGCCCGAATGATCGCGAAGTCCAGTGCCGCATCGATCTGAGCCACGGCAGCCTCAGCTTGAGCCAGCGCCGCTCGCTGGGCGGCGATACGCTCCTGCCGCGGTCCAGTCTGCAGGATTCCCAGCGCCTCCAGCGCCCTGTCGTACTCGGCTTTCGCCAACT
>JBDHAI010000245.1:0-4287 GCA_039588155.1 Gemmatimonadota bacterium
AGGGGCTTCGGCATTACGGTTCAGGACTGGTACCGCGTGGGCGGCTGCGAGAGCGGCTACATCGCCGTTCGACCCGATAATCCCGACGTGTCCTATGCAGGCTGCTATGGCGGCACGATCTCGCGCTACGATCGGGCCACGGGTCAGAACAGGAACATCCATGCCTGGCCCGACAACCCCATGGGGTGGGGCGGCGAGGATCTGAAATACCGCTTCCAATGGACGTTCCCCATCGTGCTCTCGCCCTTCGATCCCGACGAGCTCTACATCACGGCGAACGTCGTCTTTCGCTCGCGGGACGAGGGTCAAAGCTGGGAGGTGATCAGCCCCGACCTGACGCGTGACGACAAGACCAAGCAGGTGTCGTCGGGTGGTCCCATCACCAAGGACAACACCAGCGTCGAGTACTACAACACGATCTTCGCACTGGTACCCTCCGCTCACGATCGAAATGTCATCTGGGCGGGTAGCGACGACGGTCTGATCCATATCACTCGCGACGCGGGCACGACTTGGGATGAGATCACCCCGAAGGACATGCCGGATTGGGGGCTCGTCAGCATCATCGAGGAATCACCTCACGAAGCGGGCGTCGCCTACGCGGCGGTCAACCGCTACAAGATGGACGACTTCAGTCCGTACATCTTCAAAACCACCGACTACGGCCGCAGCTGGAAGAAGATCGTCCGCGGCATCCCGGACGCTCATTTCGTTCGCGTCGTGCGCGAGGATCCCGCGCGCCGCGGCCTGCTCTATGCCGGCGGCGAGTTCGGTGTGTACGTCTCTTTCGATGACGGCGAGAACTGGGGCTCGTTGCAACTCAACCTCCCGGCGGTGCCGGTGCGAGACATGGTGGTCAAGCAGAACGATCTGGTTCTGGGCACCCACGGACGCTCGTTCTGGATACTCGACGACCTCACGCCCCTGCACCAACTGAACGACGCCGTCGCTGCAGCCGCCGTCCACTTGTTTCAGCCACGGGACGCGTACCGCATGGGCGGATTCGGCTTCGGCGGGTCGGTGCCGGGAGTGGCCAGCAATCCGCCCGGTGGAGTGGTGATTCACTATCACCTGAACTCGGAACCCGAGGGCGAGGTGACGCTCGAGTTTCTGGAGGCGGATGGGACGTTGATCCGCAAGTTCAGTAGCGAACCGGAACGTGACGAAGAAGAGGGGGCCGTCAAGAAGCAGGCGGGGATGATCCGCTTCGTTTGGAACCTGCGCTATCCCGATGCCAACCGCTTCCCCGGCATGATCATGTGGGCGGGCTCGATCGCAGGTCCCCGGGCGGCGCCAGGCGCCTATCAGGTGCGGCTGACCGTCGGCGAGCAGAGCATAACCGAGTTGTTCGAGGTCATGAAGGATCCGCGAATCGCGGCGACCGACGCGGACCTTCAGGAACAGTTCGACTTTCTGATTCGCATCCGCGATCGGGTGAGCGAGGCGAACGACGCGGTGCAGCTTATCCGCGGCATCCGCGAACAGATCGAAGGTGCGGTCAAGCGGGTGGAGGGTGAGCCCTTCGCCGAGGAGGTCTCGGAGAAGGCGAAGACAATCGAGACGTCGCTGTCCGAAGTCGAGAACGAGATCTACCAGACCAAGAACCGGAGCCGGCAGGATCCGCTCAACTTCCCGATAAAGCTCAACAACAAGATCGCCGCGCTCAGCGGCGTGGTATCGAGCGCCGATTCCAAGCCAACGCAGCAGTCGTACGACGTCTTCGACGATCTGTCGGGCCAACTGCAGGTCCAGCTCGACAGATTGGACGGAATCATCGCGAGCGATATCCCTGAGTTCAACGCGATGATCGCGCAGCACCAGGTACCCGCGGTGATCATCAAGAAGGAGAAGGAAGAGTCGCGATAGTCCGTCGGCGACTTGCCACGCGGGCCGCAGTTGAGTAAGCTGTGACTTAGTAATGAGGTGCTTACTAAGCCAAAGCTTAGCACATCCGAGGTGGCCGTGCCCGCTGCCAAAGCCAACCCGTTCCGCATCGGCGGTACCGTCAGCGGCCGCTACTTCACAGACCGGGCCGCTGAGCTGAAGCGTATCGCCGCGGCACTCTCCGAACCCCAAGCCAAGCTCCTGGTCTATGGCCCGCGCCGCATGGGCAAGTCCTCAGCGATCGAATCCGCCGCACGACGTGCGCGGAGGAAGAGGCAGCCGGTGGTGGTGGCCGACCTGTCGGCGGCGACGGCCCTGGCGGACGTGGCCTCGCGGATTCTCCAGGCGGCGACGCGGCAGCTGAGCGCGAGCTGGAAGGACGTCGTCGCGGAGCTCGTGAGACATCTGAAGATCCGCGTTTCTGTGTTGCCCGATCCGGCTACTGGGCAGCCGACGGTGGTGCTGGATGTCGGCCACCGCGCGGCGCCGATCGAAGAGCAGCGGGTCACGTTGGCGGAGGCCCTGGACGCGATCGACCGGTTGGGACGGGAGAAGGGTAGAACGATCGGGGTTGTCTTGGACGAGTTTCAGGAGATCCACCGGTTCGGTGGTGAGAACGCGGAATGGCACCTTCGTGGGGTGATTCAGAGTCAAGAGCACGTGAGCTATGTACTGGCGGGGTCTAAGACGAGCTTGATTCAGGCGATGACTCAGAAAAATCGAGCGTTCTACAAGTTGTTCGAATTGCTACGCTTCGGGCCCATCGATGAAGACCACCTCGCACGGTGGATCGACTCACGCATGGAAAGCCACGGCGTGCGACCGGATGGCGCGGGCCGCCGCATCGTGGAGTTGGCGCGGCCGCGGACCCGGGACATCGTGCAACTGGCGCGCACGGCTTTTCAGGTTGGTGCGCCGAGGGGGCGGCTGCGAGCGGTGGATGTGGAGCGGGCTCTCGATCGGGTTGTGGACGAAGAGGACGAGTTGATCCGGTCTGACTGGGACCGGCGCACGGCGCTGCAGCAAAACGTGCTGCGGGCCGTCGCGGCGCGGGAGGAGAAACTGTTCTCGGAGGCGACCTGCGAGCGCTACGGGCTGCGAGGCTCGGCCTACGTCGCCTCAGCATTGGATTCCCTGATCGATGCGGACCTCGTCGTGAAGCTGGGTGAGAGCGACTACGATCTCGACAGCCCCTTCATGCGCCGCTGGGTGGTCCGCTATGCGCTCCCGGATGTGGGAATCCTGGACTCGAGAACCGACGCCTAGCCAACCCCCTGCAACAAACGCATGAGCGCGTGATGAATTGTCGGGTTGCCGGCGACGAAAGCGCCCTGCTTCACGACGTCCTCGCCGCCATGTAGGTCGGTGATCACGCCGCCCGCCTCCCTCAGGATCAGGACACCCGCCGCCACATCCCACGGTGCGAGGTGGAGCTCCCAGAAGCCATCGAGTCGGCCGCAGGCCAGGTCGCAGAGGTCGATGGCGGCGGAGCCCGTCCGGCGGATCCCACTCGTCTCAGGCAGGATGACCTTGAACTGGGCCAGGTAAGGGTCGAGGAGCTCGGTCTTCTTGAACGGAAAACCGGTCCCGATCAAGGCAAGGTGAAGCGAGTCGATTCTTGAGACGTGGATCGGCTCACCGTTCTTCTCGGCCCCCGATCCGCGCACGGCCCGGAAATTCTCCCACCTGGCCGAGT
This sequence comes from Gemmatimonadota bacterium, assembly GCA_039588155.1. GTDB lineage: Bacteria > Gemmatimonadota > Gemmatimonadetes > Palauibacterales > KS3-K002 > JBDHGH01. The sequence goes on from JBDHAI010000245.1 coordinate 3,581, forward strand.
TGATGACCACACCGACGGCGGGTCCCTCGGCGTCGAGGGCGGCGATCGATACCGAGTGGAACGGGTAGCCATGCAGGAAGTTGGTGGTTCCGTCCAACGGGTCGAGGTACCAGGTTATCTCGGCCTTCTCCGGAGCCGGTCCACCCCAATCACCTTCCTCCGCGGCGATGGCGTGGTGGGGGAATCGGCCGCGGATCTCGCCGACGGCGGCCTCCTCCGCCTCGTGATCGACCTCGCTCACCCAGTCGGCCCGACCCTTTTCCGTCCAGGCCTCGGGCGCGGTATCGTGCAAGCGGCGGCGGTGGATTTCCGCTGCGGCGCGTGCCGCCATTATCGCGGCGTGAAGGAGATCGTCGAGAGAATTCATAGCTTGATCGAGTTGTTGGCCGACGGTAAGTTAACCCGCTGTTATCACCTCCGATAGCGGATCGGGACCATATTCAGGCAATGACAGGGTCAAGACCTCGGGCGTTCAGCGGCATACAGCCTTCGGGCGAGCTGCACATCGGGAACTATCTCGGTGCGTTAAAGAACTGGGTCGAGATGCAGGATGAATACGAGATGTTCGTCGGCATCGTCGACCTGCACGCCATTACCCAGCCGTTCGATCCGGATGCCATGCCCAAGCAGATCTTCGACATGGCGCTCACCTTGATCGCTGCGGGCCTCGACGCCGAGAAGACGACGATATTCATCCAGTCCGCTGT
>JBDHAI010000246.1:0-6680 GCA_039588155.1 Gemmatimonadota bacterium
CAGGGCGTTCAGGTCAGTGCGCCTTTTGGGAAGGTCGACTTCGCCCTACAGGTGTTCGACGCGTTGAGTGACTGGGCCGATCCCCAAGCGGCGGCCGTGCCCTAAGGAGGCGGCATGAATCAGGTTCACCTGCAACCGACGAAGCGCACGCTGCTCTGCCGGTCGCCAATGGTCTCGGCTAAACTCTCCAAGACGTAGTCTACATCCTCCTGGCTGTTCCCTACCCCGAGCGACAGGCGGATGGCGCAATGCGCATCCTCGTCGCTCAGCCCCATCGCCTTGAGCACATGTGACGGATCCGGGTTGCCGGACTTGCAGGCGGAGCCCGAGGAGAAGTAAACGCCATGGCGGTCCAGGAAGAGGACCAGCGACTCGCCGGCAGTGTCATGTTGACGGTATTCGGCAACCGCTGTGAGGCGTGGCCGTTCAGGTGCGCTTCCGGCACGATGTCTCCTATCCCTGCCTCCAGCCTGTCCCGCAGCCCCCGCACGCGGTCGAGCTCTCCGTGATTGAGCCGGCGCACGGCGATCTCACACGCCTTTCCGAAGCCGACGATGCCTGGGACGTTCTCGGTGCCGGCGCGGAGCTTCCGCTCCTGGCCGCCGCCATGGATGACGGGTGACAGCTCGATTCCCTGGCGAACAAAGAGCGCGCCGATCCCCTTGGGGCCGTGGACTTTGTGGCTGGAAACCGAGAGCAGGTCGACTCCGAGCTCTTCCACATCGATGGGCAGCTTGCCGAGACCCTGCACGGCGTCGGTGTGGAAGAGCGCGCCGTGCTCGCGGGCGATGCTCGCCAGCTCGGCGATGGGGTTAATGGTCCCCACCTCGCTGTTCGCCAACATCACGCTCACGAGGATCGTCTGCGCCGTGATGGCCGCGCTGAGCGCGTCGGGGTGCAGCAGTCCGGTCTCATCGACATCCAGGTAAGTGACGTCGAAACCGAAATCGGCGAGCGCTTCGCAGGTCCGCAATACGGCAGGGTGCTCCACGGTCGTCGTGATGATGTGGTTGCCCTCGGCGCGCCTGGAGAAAGCCACCCCTTTGATCGCTAGATTGTCCGACTCGGAGCCGCCGCCAGTGAATACGATGCGGCGCGCCGTACAGCCCAACGCTTGCGCGACCTTTCGCCGCGCGGCTTCGACGGCATCGCGTGCCTCGACACCGCGGCTGTGAATGCTCGAGGGGTTGCCGTACGCCGCTTCCAAGAACGGGCGAATCGTCCCCAGGACCTCTGGATCCACCGGCGTCGTAGCGTTGTGGTCCAGGTAAACCTGGCGCAGCGGTTTGACCGGCTTCGCTACCGAACGGATGACGGCCTCGCTCTCATCCTCGGTGGCGCGTCCCGCGCCGTTGCCGCTTTCCGCTTTCACCACGTCGCAGAGCAGCGCCTTGTAGACCGGGAAGCCGGAGATCGGATCGAAGCGCTCGAGGTCGGTCAGGTCGTTGACGTTGCAGTCCTGCCATTCCTCGGGGCCGAGCGGGCCGCCGCCGCCCATGTTGGCGTCGATGGCGCCCTCGACAATGTCGTCGGAGACCCGGGCTCGGTACCTGAGCTTGCCGCGAGGGGTGATCACCCAAACCCAGTCGCCGTCCTCGACCCCACGCGCCTTCGCGTCCAAGCTGTTCATCACCACCAGCGGAACTGGGGCCTTGCGGCTGAGACCTTTCACGCCGTGGTGCTGGCTGCGGAAATCGGCGAAGATCCGCGCGCCCGAGTTGAAGACGAGTGGGTACTGCTGCGCTAAGGCCGGCTGTGCCAGCGGGCCTTCCTGTGGCTCGGTGTAGACCGGAAGGGAGTCGTAGCCGTGCTCTTCCAAGATCGACGACGTGATCTCGAACTTGCCCGTCGGAGTGTCGAAGCCGGGCGTACCGTCCTCCCGCAGCGTGCCCTTCTCCCACTTCTTGTACTGTGTCATCACACTAGGTATCTGCACTTCCCCGCCGGCGGCGCGCACGTCGTCGAGAGTGAACCCGGATCCCTCGAGGACATAGCTCAGCAAGTCCTCTTCAGTTCGCGGGTAGCGGTCGCCGTAGCCGAGCCGCTCGGCCAGCTCGGTCAGGATGAGATAGTCGTTCCGCGCTTCGCCGACAGGCTCGATCAGCTTCTCACGGATTTTGAAGATCGGCCCATAGGTCATGTAGGAAGTGATCTCGTAGCCGGTGGTCGCGGGCAACACGATGTCGGCGTAGGCCGAGTCCGCGGTGTGGTGCCGATTGATGCTGACGAGGAAGTCGAGCTCGTTCAAAGTCTCGCGCCAGACGGACGGATTGGGCCAGGCGGTGATGATCGACCCGCCCAAGATGACGAGTCCACGGATTTTGTAAGGCTCGCCTCTTAAGACGGAGTCGGGTAGCGCGATAGCGTGCGATTCGCCACGGTAGGAGCTGTATACCGGGAAGCGGTCGCGGCCGAGGGCTTTCTTCGGGTTGGGGTTCGGAACCAGGCCGACGCGGTTGATCGGGAACTGGTTATCGCGCATGCGGATGACCAGGCCGCCCGGCACATCGAGCCGCTGTCCGAGTACTCGAGACCGGTGTACATGATAGGGCAGGCGCCGCGCGCCCGGGCAATGCGGCGTGCCAGATCGAGAACGGTTTCGGCTGGTACGCCGGTGATGTCTTCAACGACGTTGGGCCGGAAGTGTTGGACGTAGTTTCTGAGCTCATCGAAGCCGACGGTCCAGTTCTTAACGAACTCTTCGTCGAAAAGCTCTTCGTCGATCAGCACGTTGATCAGACCGAGAGCGAGCGCGCCATCGGTTCCCGGCCGGACGGGGATCCACTCGGCGCCGACCTCGCGGGCGGTGTGGTTACGCTGCGGGTCGATACAAACGACAGCGGCGCCGCGCTGGACGGCTTTCTTGATCTGCTCGTGTGCGAGTGGTGGTGAGTCGGTAGCGGGGTTGGCGCCCCAGATCACGATCAGCTCGGCGTTCTCGATATCGTGATCCATGGTGTGGTAGTACTCGCCGAACGTGGTGTGCGGTGCGATCATCGCGAACGAGACGTAGCAGAGCGCGCCGACTCCCAGGGTATTGGGCGAGCCGAAGGGAAAGAGGACACTCGAGGCGGATGAGATAGCGACGCCAGCCGGCTGGAAGACATCGCAGAGCGCCAACTCGAAGCTGCCACGCCCGGTGTAGATGGCCGTGCTTTCCGGACCGTACTCCGCTTTCAATCCGTGAAGCTTGTCGACGATAATCTCGAACGCATCGTTCCAAGAGATGCGCTCGAAATCGTATGTGCCCTTGGGCCCGGTTCGCCGCAGCGGGTACTGGAGGCGGTCGGGGTCATGGACGATCTCGGCGGAGTGGATGCCGTTGGTGCAGATCATACCGAGCGGATGATCCTGAGGGCGGGCCGCCTTCATGAAGCCATCCTCTAACGTCACGGTCACCCAGCAACCGGCGGGACAGATTCCACAGATGCCGTCCTTCTCCAGGATGTGAGAATCGGTCGCCGCCGTCGGACGGCTCAGCATGGCGTCATGCATGAGTTATCGACTTGTGAATGGGTTGAGGGCGCGGATCGTACCGATGTCCTCGACCCGCTCGAGCAAGAGCAGCGCGAACCACTCCTTCTCGTCTGTGAAGGTTCGCCTCACCTTGAAGCCGTAACGGATAAGCTCGTTGGAAAGCTGCGCAAGGCGGAACTTGCGGCTGATCTCGATGAGCACCTCTTCTCCAGCCTTGATCTTGAAGGACTCAGCGAGGGGTTCGACGTATACCTCCTGTGCGGATAGGAAACGCAGGGATATCTCCATCCGCTCGAGCTTGGAATTCCAGACGGCCGCGTGCTCGACCTGGGAAACGTCTATACGAGAACCGAGCTCACGGTTCATACGCGCGCAATAGTTCTTGGTGAACTGTGCGGTGATGCCGGCGGCGTCATTGTAGGCGGCTTCCAGTATCGCGGTGTCCTTCACGAGGTCCACGCCCAAGAGGAACTGGTCGCCGACGGGCAAGTGGCCGGCGGCGCTGCGCCAGAACGCCGCGCTCTCGGCGTCGTTGAAGTTGCCGATCGTACTGCCCAGGAAAATCACCAACTGCGGCGAGAGCTGCCTGAACACCGGGAAGGCACTGCTATAGGTTCCGTAGATACCGGTGAAGTCGACGTCATCGAAGTTGTGTTCGATGGACTGGTTGGCCGCCTGCAGGGCGCTGGCGCTGACGTCGACCGGCACGTAGTGAACCGTCTGCACGTCTTTGGCGAAGGCGGTCAGCAGGTACTCGGTCTTGACCGAGTAGCCCGAGCCAAGCTCGACCAGCGTGCGTGGTCCGGTGAGGTCTCGGATCTCTTCCGCGTACGCCTCGAGGATCGCTGCTTCGGTTCGCGTAGGGTAGTACTCGGGTTGCCGCGTGATCTGCTCGAACAGGCGACTTCCCTCCGCATCGTAGAGGAAGCGGCAGTGAAGCCACTTCGGCGAGGCGCTGAGGCCTGCGGCCACCGAGCGCGCGAAGCTCTCCAGCGTGTCGCCGGTGCCGGGGGCTTCGACGAGGGTGGCGCCGGAGCTTACGGCATCACGGAAGCGGGCGGGAAAATTAGACATGGGCTCGCAAGGTACGGCGATTGTGGTCTGCTGCCAACAACTGTACGAACAATGGCCAAGGGCGCAGTGTTCCCACGGCCAAGCAGGCTACGCGCCCACCTTTTCTAAGGAGGCGCCCGGGGCTGCGTCGGAGACGAAGGCTCGGGGAGGTTCTCCATAGAGCGCTTCGTAGGCCTCGGAGACAAAGCCACGGAAGTCGTCGGCCAGGCTGTCGCCGACGAGGTTCACAGTGCAGCCGCCAAAGCCGGCGCCGGTGAGCCGGGCGCCGAGGCCACCGGGCCCCTGCTGCGCCAACTCAACCAGCGTGTCGAGCTGGTCGATGCTGACCTGGTAGTCCACGCGCGATGAGCGATGCGACGCGAACATCAGCTCCCCGAAGCGTTCGGTTTCGCCCTGTTCGAGTGCCTGAGCAGCCAGGCGAACCCTCTCGATTTCGCCCACGACGTGGCGTGCGCGCCGGTCGAGTGGCGGGGGTAGGTGGCGGAGAAGCGTGTGGAGGCGCTCCGGCGTAACATCGCGGAGCGAGCGGATATCCTCATCGATGGCTGCCAGCCGCTGCGCCGCCTGCTCGCACTCGGTACGCCGGGTGTTGAAATCGGAGCTAGAGAGTTCTCGCTGGATTCCCGTGCACATCATCACGAGTCGCAAGCCCGGTGGAATCGGGATCTGTTTGATCTCGTAGCTGCGACAATCGAGGAGGATAGCGTGACCGGCCTGTGCGCAGGCCGATGTGAGTTGATCCATGATGCCGCAGCGCACGCCGACGTAGTCGTTTTCCGCCTTCAGGCCCACCTTCGCAAGCTCCATAGCCGTCAGGTCGAGGTCTGAGCTCCGGCGCAAGGCGACGGCGAAGCCGACTTCCACCGCCGCCGAAGATGAGAGGCCAACACCTATGGGTAGATTCCCGGCCAGCGCAGCGTCCAGGCCGCGCAGGGGCAGGCCAGACTGTGCCATCGCCCAAGCCACGCCGGCGGGATAGGCGGCCCAACCCGAGATCGATCCAGGAGTGAGGTCTCGGGTGTCGAATTCCACCCACTCGTCGAACTGAGTCGAATAGACTCGCAGCCGGCTATCCTCTCGGGCCGTGAAGGCCACTGCGATCTCGAGATCGATCGCGGCCGGCAGCACCAAGCCGTCGTTGTAGTCGACGTGCCCGCCCATCAAGTTCACGCGGCCGGGCGCTCGGCACGTCCACCCCGGCGGCCTCGAATAGACTTGCTCGAAGGCCGCGCGGGCCGCATCCGGAGCCGAGCGCGTGCCGGAGGATTCCACCGTTGACATCGATAGGGCCTCGGTCTAGTCTCGAATCGCTCGTAAGATCGACTTCCCTCATAGTCGACCCGATGGGCGGGTTCTGGCAATACGTGGACCGTGCGTGACCGCAGAATCCGACACGCGACATGGCCGATCCCCTCGAGCTTCTCGAGCGCGACGACAAGCACTACCTAGGTGCCGGCGCTGGCGTCATCTTCGCGCCGCGCTTCCCACGCTGGCTCCACCTCCCCGGCTTCTGGGATGAGCTGGATGTCTTCAGCTACACGCTCGCCAACCTGTTCACCGTGACGTTCTTGACGGTGGACGGCGACGTGCCGGGCACCACCCTCAGTATGCGGCAGCTGCGGCGCCGCTGGTCGCCCGCCCAGCTCGTGGCCCGGTACGCGCTGGCGGAGGGTCTGGAGGCTCGCGAGCACCGGTCTGTCCTCCCCGGGGGCTGGCTGCTGTCTGAATGGGCCCTGACACACTGTGGCGATGAGCCGTGGACGCTGATGGCTGTAGCCTGGACGGCACAGGACACGTCGACCCTAGCTCTGTCCACGGCCCGCGCTTCCCTAGGATCGTTGAGCTTCGCCCGTTTTCTGCAGGATCGGCAGGGGCGGCGAATGGACGTGGACGTCCTCATGGACACCACTCGCGACGCGATCGGGTCCTCGCTTTACCTGTCGGAGGGAAGTGTGCTCGACCCGATATGGGAGTCCACGCCGTTTCTCGAGAATTGGAGGGACGGGGTGTCCACGCAGGAGCGTCCGGTGAGCGCCGGCCGCGGGATCCTACACGGCGCGGTGGTATCGCGCCTGACCGTGCCGCCGGGCCAGGAGGTGACGGTGGCGTTCAGGGCGCGGGTCCGTCCG
>JBDHAI010000247.1:0-4266 GCA_039588155.1 Gemmatimonadota bacterium
GTTGTACGGCCAACCCGTGGCAATGGGCGCCTGCGATCGCCCGCAAGTGATGAGGCCCGGGAAGAAATCCAACCAGCACCTCAGGAGGAAACTGATGACACATCTCTCTTTACGTCGTGCTCTTCATCGGCCTTCTCGGCCTGACGCCTAAGAACACGTTCGCTCAGGCGGGCGAGATGCAGGGGACGGGGACGGGAACAGTCACCCTCGCAGGTGAGACCTACGACGCGACCTTCGAGCTCTGGGGGGAGGACGGGCAGACGACTCTCATCAAGGGACACGCTGATGGAGACGACTTCGAGGTCGCCATTAGCAGCGGTGAGGAGACCGAAGCCCAGGGGACGTTCAGCCCGTGCGAGGGCGGTACCTGTCCCTGTACGCTGAGTGCCAACGAGGAGGAAACCGAGGTGAGGGGGTCGTGCGACGTTTCGGGCTACGGGAAGCTGCAGATAAGCTTCACGATCGACGACTGACCTGAATCGCGCGCCTGGAACGCTCCCACGAGCGCGAGGCAACGGCACAACTCGGGGCGGAGAATCGAACACGATGGCCGCGCGGCCACGTCCCCGGGCTGGATGTCGAAAGCGTGGTGCGAGCGCCAGGATCAAGACCAGCGCGGGGCGTAGCACCTCGGCGAGCGGCTGGGCAGGCCGCTCGCTTCATGTTCCAGGCCCTAGCGAACCAGGTCCGTCCGAACCGCCAGTATCAAAGCGCCACGCTCGGGATCCGGTTGGGCCGACCCCAAGACGACCAGCTGACCGATCTGCGCGTTGACCGCCGTCCGGAATATGTGCCCGTACCGTTCGGCCATCAGGCTCACCTCCAGGCGTACCGATCCACCCTCTTCCGTCTCGCGAATTTCGCCGATCGCCGCCTCGATCTGATATCGCTCGCCGCCCGCAGACACACCCTGGGCAATACCGCTGAACTCGACGCCCGTCATCACCGTCTCACCCAGCAGCCGGTAGTTCTTGAAGCGGAAGACGTCCTGAGGTAGCGCCGCCTCGATCTCCTCCAGACGCGGATCATCTGCCGCGACGCCCCCGTTGGCTTCCACCAATCTGAAGTGGAGATTGACGCTCGGCTCCGGATTGTCATAGCGCTGCAGCACCTCGCCGATGCGATCGAGCATCTCCGGCGTCTCGCGCACCGTGATCGTCCGCGTCTGCTCATCCCGGCTCACCATGCTGCCGCGCTCGGGGAAAACGTACGGATCGATGATCCTGTGAGCGGCCTCGCTCTCCAGATACTCCAGTTGATAGGTGCGGACATCTAGCTCGGAGTACTCGTCGCCCTGCGACATCAAGCGTGCCACGAGCCAACCGCCCGCCAGAAGCACGAGTACCAATACCAGGGGTAAGAATTTTGATTGCATTACTCTCGCCTCCATCTAGTAAAGCCAAATCACCTTCGCCGATTGATCTCGCGTCTCGAATACCATGACGTTCTGGCCCGCTGAGGCCTCGACCAAGGGCTCGATCACCGCCGGAGCCGACGCGAGCTCGCCTTCGGCGAACCGGCCCGTCGGCAACGCCTGAAGGATCAGTACCGCGGCGATCGCCGCCGCCGCCGCTACCGGCCCCCAGCGCCACGACCGCTCCCACCGCCGCGCTTTCCGCCGACGCTCGCTCACAGCGATCAACGCCGCGCTCACATCGGTCCGAGGTCGCGCCTCGCTCAGCGCGCTCGCCAGCTCTTCCTGGCCGGCGAGCAGCTTCTCCCCGACAGCTCGACAGCGCGGGCATTCCTGCACGTGCGTCGCCAGCTCGGAGTCGCCCCGCCCTGCCAGCTCCGCCGGGTCGGCTTCCAGGCATCGTTCGAGGGCGGTGTCGCAGTTAATGGCCATAGCCTTCCACCAGTTCGGGATGACTCTCCAGGATCCGCTTGCGGATCGCTTTTCGCGCTCGGAACAGATGCGAGCGGACCGTGACCGGCTCCATCTTCAGCATCGCGCTCACTTCCACGGTGCTCATTCCCTGCAGGTCGACGAGATCGAAGATCTCGCGCTGCCGTTCCGAGAGCTTCGCCAAGAACGCTTTCACCAGATCGCTCGCACGCAGCTCGATAGCGCTGCTCTCCACTTCCCTGGGATCGCTTGTGGCCGGCGGCTGCCGCTTCGCCTTGAGCGCTAACCGATCGCGCCGCGTCCGTTTGCGGTGCAGGTCGGCGGCCGCGCTGCGCGTCACCTGGTAGAGCCAGGTGCTGAACCGTGACCGCCCGTCGAAGCTCGGCAAGTGCCGGTAGAGCCGGACCAACGTCTCCTGGGCCACGTCGTCGGCGTCGTCCGGGTCGCCGGTCCGCGCCAGCGCCCACCGGTAGATCTGTCCGTAGTGCGCGTGGACCAGCCGCTCGAACGCCGCATCGTCACCGGCCTGAGCAGCCCGAATGAGCGCGAATAAGCTGTCATCTGTCCTCGTCGGCTCGCTCAACAGAACTCCCGGTGGTCCTATTTCGACCCTGAGACGCAGCTAACGGCCCCGGCGTTTACATGGGATGGGACTATGTTGCGGGTTGAGAGGCACCTGGACCGCGGTCCGCAGACCCTAGTCGGCCACGAAAACGGAGTAGATACCCCGTAAGTCGCCTTCCTTGAAGTTGTAGGCGCGGTCGTTCGGGTAGGTGTCTTTAATGAACTGCGGGCGCTTGGCCTTCGCGCCGTGACACGCCAGGCACGCTCTTTCGACGACGATGCGGCGGAAGTATCGGTCCCCGCTCTCACCATCCATCTCCGTACGGATCCACATGCCCATCAGCTCGGGTGAATCCTCCATGACCTTGTAGGCCAGCCTCGCCTCCCAGTCGAGCTTGTTGGCCGGGTTGCGATACTTCTCGGCCAGCTGGGCGACCTTCCAGCCGTTACCCTGGGCGAGCTGTTTCGCCCGCGCTCCCACCGGCTTGCAGACTTGTGTAAACGTCGACCGATCCGGTTCGCCCGCGAAGGAAGCGGCTAGACTGGACCGCAGGGTGTTGAGCGCCTCGATCTCTCCCACCACTTCCCCCAGATCCTGTGTGGTGAAGCCGAGCGCGAGGACCGCGACGATCGCCGTTCCGGTCACAGCCATCTTCCTAGTCATAGCGCACTCCCGTTTGCTCGATTCCTCGGGCCTCCAAACAGTCCGACCTGCGCTCACTCGCCCGCCGAACCCCCAGGCCGGGGCACCACCAGCGTCGCCCGGTGGCCGTGCCGCAGCACATGCACCGAGACGCTACCCAGCAAAAGCCGATTGAAGAAGCCAAAACCGTGGCTACCCATCACGATGAGGTCGGCGTTCCACTCGTCCGCCGCATGCAGGATCTCATGCCCGGCGTGACCCTCCCTCACGTCCCGGCTCACCAATAGCTCGGACGGCATGGGTACTTTGGCCAGCGCCTTCTTGAGCTCGGAACGAGCGTGGTGGCGGGTCTCCTTCTCGTCGAACAGCGCCGCCTCCAGCAGCATCGGGGTCAAGCGATCCTGCACGTAGAGCGCTCTGAGCTCGGCTCCGCACTGCTCCGCAATCGTGACCGCCGTTTCGAGTACCCGTAGCGACTGGCCGGACAGATCGACGGACACGAGGATGCGCTCGAACGGCTCCGTTCGCCCCTCCGTCGCAACGAGCACCGGACGATGGGCGAGGCGAAGAACCCGCTCGGCGGTCGAGCCGACCAGGAAGCGGGCGACGGCGGGCCGCGGATGTGCGCCGACGATGATGAGATCCACGTCCAGCTCTTCGGCAATCTGAGTTATCGTCGGTGCCGCTAGACCCCGACGCACGTGGAGTGGAGCCTCCGCTGCGCCGACCTCTGCCTTTTGTTCCTCTACCCGCTTCCGCAAATCGTCGGCGTAGGTCTCGTCATATGCCACCGTCTCGATGCCCAGCGGCATCAGCACCGCCTCAGCGACCGTAACTACGTCGAGCTTCGCACCGGCGCGAAGCGCGCACGAGGCACCGCTCGCTAGCGCGTACATGCCGTGTTCGCTGCCGTCCGAAGCCGCAAGCACTCTCTTCAGGTCGTACATGTCTCCCCCTCGAGAGCGGGATCTAGTCGCTGTTCCCGATCGACGGCACGACCAGAGTGGCACGGTGGCCGTGCCGCAGCACGTACAGCGACGTTCTCCCCAGCATCAATCGATCAAAGAAGCCGAAACCGTGCGTACCGAGCACGATGAGATCGGCGTCCCAATCCTGCGCCTCCTCCAGAATCCCCTCGCCTGCCTCGCCCTCCCGTGTCCTCGCCTCCACCGTCGCCTCCGATGCCATGCCCACCTCTCCGAGAATGCGCTCT
>JBDHAI010000248.1:0-4606 GCA_039588155.1 Gemmatimonadota bacterium
CTTTCAGGAGCTGTTGCTCCACTTCCACCCGACCGTCGCCGTGGTGCTGATTCCATCCCTGGCCACCGTTGGACTCCTTCTCATCCCCTACCTGAAGTACGACACGGATACGTCCGGCGTCTTCATGATGTCACACAAGGGCCGGCGGATGGCTGCGATCGCGGCCGCTACCGCCACAGTGCTCACGCCATTGTGGATCGTCCTCGACGAGTACTGGATCGATTTCCCGGCCTGGCTTCCCGGGCTGCCGGCACTGATCAGCGGCGGCCTGGTGCCTGCCCTCATCTTGTTCGCCGGAACGCTGGCATTCTATGTAGGCTTGAAGCGATGGTTCTCTGCGACGAATAACGAGGCCGTGCAGGCTTTGTTCGTATTGCTGACCGTTGCCTTTGTGATTCTGACGATCACTGGCGTGTGGTTCCGAGGTTCAGGGATGGGGCTGGTTTGGCCGTGAACGAGGCCCGCTCCTCGCGCCGCAGCTTCCTCTGGAAGATCTGGTTGGGCCTGGGCGGCCTGGCCGTGCTCGAGTACGTCTGGCTTGGGTTCGATTTCCTCCGGCCCCGCAAGCCGCTGGCGGACGAGGGGAAATCTGCGATCGTCGTCGCTGGACCGGTGGAGCGATTCGAGCCGAACTCGGTCACGGCATTTCCCGAGGGTAAGTTCTATCTCGTTCGCTTGCAGAACGGCGGGTTCCTTGCCCTGTCCCGGGAGTGCACACACCTGGGTTGCACGGTGCCCTGGGTGGCCGACGAGAGACGCTTCGTTTGCCCTTGCCACTCGTCGAGCTACGACGTCCACGGTGACGTGATGAGCCCGCCGGCGCCCCGGGCGCTGGACACGTTCGCGGTGAGAATCGAGAACAGGATCGTCAAGGTCGATACGAGTGAGCCAGTGAGGCGAGAGTCGTTCGATCATGCGCAGGCCGTGCGACCGTGAATCAGTAATCAGTAATCAGTAGTCAGGATTCAGGATTCAGTGATCAGTACGCAGTGAGTAGGTACCGGAAGGCTGGCGACCTCGAAACGGACATGTGATGGGCGAGGATTCTCTACATAGATGGAGAGTGGCGGGGGTCATCGCGTCGGCGGTGATCGTTCTGACGATACCGATCTACGCTATCAAGGAGAGCCGTGCCCGGGCCGGGCAAGGGACGCTGACTCCCCAGACGGCGACGTTCGTGGGCAGAGAGAGCTGCGAGGCGTGTCACGAGCAGGCGAATGAGGCATGGATCGGATCCGATCACGACCGGGCGATGGCGGTGGCCAACGATACCACGGTGCTCGGCGACTTCGACGATGCGGTCTTCGAATACGGCGACATTACCGCCCGCTTCTTTAAGCGCGACGGCAAGTACAGGGTTCGTACTCAAGGCCCGGGAGGCAATCTAGAAGACTTCGAGATCGCGTACACGTTCGGGGTCGAGCCGCTTCAACAGTATCTCATCCCCTTTCCCGGCGGCCGACTCCAGTCGTTGACCGTCGCCTGGGACACAGAGCGGGGCGAGTGGTTCTACCTTTATCCTGACCAGGACATCCCGGTCGACGATTGGCTGCACTGGACCCGCGGCGGTCAGAACTGGAACGGCATGTGTGCCGAGTGCCACTCCACCAACCTGAAGAAGGGATACGACTTCGACTCCAAGACGTTTTCGACGACGTGGTCGGAGATCGACGTCAGTTGCGAGGCCTGTCACGGGCCGGGCTCGCAGCACGTCGAATGGGCAGAGGTTCCGCCCATGGCGCGGCACGAGGTCGACAACTACGCGCTGGTAATCCAGACAAGCGACATCAGCGCGCGCGACCAGGTGGAGCTTTGCGCTCCTTGTCACTCGCGTCGGACGGAGATGGGAGACTACGACCACACGCGGGTGGCCCTGATGGACAACCAAGTCCCCGCGGTGCTCGAAGAGGGGCTCTATCACGCCGACGGCCAGATCCTCGAGGAGGTCTACGTCTACGGTTCTTTCGTGCAGAGTAAGATGTTCAGGATGGACATCCGCTGTAGCGATTGCCACGACGTGCACAGCCTGCAACTCCTGAAAGAGGGCAACGAACTTTGCCTGGGCTGCCACCAGGCCGAGGTCTACGACAGTTACGACCATCACTTCCACAAAAGGGAGCACGAGGGAAAACCGAGCGACGGGCATTTGTGCGTGAAGTGCCACATGCCGGAGCAGCCTTATATGGTCATCGATTGGCGAGCCGACCACAGCCTGCGGGTACCGAGGCCCGACCTCACCCTCGAGGTCGGCGTCCCTAACGCCTGCGCGCAGAGCGGCTGCCACGACGATGAAACGGATGCCTGGTCGGCCGAGCACTACGAGACCTGGTACGGTCAGGCTCGCAAACCTCACTATGGCACCGTGCTCGCCGCCGGCCGAACTGGCGACCTCGGAGCGCACGAGCAACTGATCCGGCTGGCTGGCAACGACCTCTATCCGGCAATCGCCCGTGCCACCGCCCTCTCGCTGCTGGGCGCCTACCCCAGCCAGGCGAGCACGGCAGCGTTCAACCGCGCGCTCTCGGACGATGAGGCCCTGGTCCGCTACACAGCGGTCAGCAACGTGAACACCGCTGTTGACGAGGCGCTGGTCGAGCTCGTGGCGCCGCTGCTCTTCGATCCCGTCCGCGCGGTCCGCATGCAAGCGGCGACGCGCCTTGCCGGTATGCCCGACCAGCTGTTCAAGCCGTACCAGCGGGAGGCATTGGAAGAGACGATGTCGGAATATATCGGAGCGATGGAGTACTCCCTCGACTTCGCCTTTGCCGGCCACAATCTGGGAAATCTCTATTCACGCCTGGGTGATGCGGCTCGAGCGGAGACATACTATAAAGCCGCTGTCGAGATCGACGACCTTTTCTACCCGGCGAAGGCGAACCTCGCCGTCATTTACAACTCGCAGGGAAGGAACCAAGAAGCCGAACAGCTATTACGCGAGATACTCGACGCGTATCCGGAACAGTCCGACGTCGCCTACTCTCTTGGCCTGCTGCTGGCGGAGCTGAACCGATACGACGAAGCCGCCGACTACCTGCAGCAGGCGGCAGACGGGTTGACTGATCGTCCGCGAGTATTCTACAACCTGGGTCTAGTGAAGCAGTACTTAGGGCGGAGCGACGAGGCGGAATCGGCGCTGCGACGCGCTACCCAACTCGAGCCCGACAACCTCGATTACATGTACGCGCTGGCCGACCACTACGTGAAGGCCGGCGAGTTACAACAGGCCCTGACCGTCGCAGAGCGGATGATCGCAATCCATCCAGAGAATCGCCTCGGCCACGAAGTCAAAGCTTATATCGAGGGTGCGCTGCGCTAGCGCGAGCTCAGCGGTTCGTCTCGACTCGTCGTGACCCAGGCGGACGGTCATTCCTTCGGCGCCTCGAGCCGAGCGTGGAATTCCTCCACCTCTTTCAGGCGGTGCACTTCCGACTCCATCACCCCCAGCTGCTGCTCCATTAATTCGAGCCGCTGCTGCATGATCACCATCTGCTCGTTGGCGCCCTGAGCCGACTTGATCTTGGCCATCGCCTCGGCGATCGGCTTCAATGCGAAGCGCGCGGTAATGCCTACCACCGGGACCAGCACGATCAGCGTTCCCATGAACACCGAGACCAACGGGACGAATTCTATGGGACTGACCTGCATCTGAACCTCCTACGGCTGTTTCATTCCGCGACTCGCCCGTTCTCGGAACCGTCGCGCTAGACTACCCGAGCAGCTCGTTCACCTTGGCCAAGACCTGGAACGCATCGGCGACGTACAGCACATCGGCCTTGCCCTGCGCCCAGCCACACCCGGCATCAAGATTGACGGCACGACGATCGTTGATGAACCGCCAGCCGACGACGTGGGGCTCCTCACCGTGGCAGCACGTCGCCAGCCCTTTCGGGTGGCGCGGCGTCGACCCGGTCTGTCCGACCTGATTCATATGGCTCATGAAGGACAGAATGTCCTGACCTTCCCCGGACTGGTCGACGAGCGACTTGCTGCTGCCTAGAGAAGCCTGGGTCTTCTCGAGAAAGCCGAAAATAAGCGACTCCGCGTCCGGCACGTGCGTCTGACCGTCGGCCTGTTTCTTCGTCCAGCCGGCACCGGCAACGAAGAGTAGATCCGCGTCCGGCCGGATGGTTTGGGCCTCGCCGGCGGCTGCCTCTTCGCCGACGATCTGGGTTCTCAACGGCGGCGGTTGGACCTCGATGATCTCCACGCTGGCAGATCCCGCCGCTCCTTCCAGCGGCTCGTAGACGCCGGAGTCGCGGGTCATCACCGCCAGCATTCTCTGGCGGTAGTACCAGCGCTCTATCTGCAGCGCGTCCGCCTCGGCCCTCACGCTGGAGACATGCGTATCGATCCGGCCGTCCAGACGCTGCGCCACGCCGGGCAGCGCTCGGGCGAGCCGTGAGGTCCCGGGAGCGATGACCAGAGTCGCCTCGCTCTTGCGCACGAGTGCTTCGGCGGCGGCGGCATCGCTCGAGTAGCGCGGCAGTGCGAAATCATCTCCGGCCACACCATAGAAGGCAGCAGCACCGCACGCGGCGATGGAATCGGCCGCAGAGCCAACGTCGGCGCCGATCAGCCCCACCTTAAGAGTCGATCCTGTGAGATC
>JBDHAI010000249.1:0-4252 GCA_039588155.1 Gemmatimonadota bacterium
GTGCTCTGGAAACGGCCCGACAGCAACTCCGCCTGCGTCACGTAGCCGAACCGCCGGCCCACCCGGGCCACCCAGGGCCCGAGGAAGTACCAGGGCGCGAACCCCAGCAGTCCGTACGAGAAGACGTAGAAGGCGGCACCGCCCCGACTGTAGGCCCAACCTGGCGTACCGAGGAACGCGAAGGCGCTGAACATCATGGCGCCCATCACGAAGTACATGACGAGCAAGCCGAAATCGCGGTCGCCGGCCACGTACCCGGTCACCGTATCGCTGGCTTTTCGACCTGAAATCCACCCGATGAGCAGGGAGAGCAGCAGGTAGCCGGCCGTGACCAGCGTAACGACGACCCAGCGATCCATCACTCGCCCGGACTGTCCGCTGCTCGTCGATCGGAGGGGCGGCTCGGCTCGGCGCTCTGGCGGTTCTCCCACACGAAGACGGCGCCGAGGGCCACGATGGCGCCGACGATCCAGAGGACCTGCCAGAAGATGGAGAAGGGCAAACCAAGGACGAAGGGGCGGATGGTGTCGAACGGCACGTAACCCGGGTAGGTCACGAAGAAGACCATCGCCAGGTAGTACAGAACGCACAGAGTCGGAACGAGTCGAAGCCTCATATCACACTACTCAACGTTGAACGTCGAGGTTGAACGTTGAACGTTGAACGTCGACTGTTGACTGTTGACTACTTTCCCGTAAACTCCACTTTCCGCTTCTCCAAAAACGCCTTGACGCCTTCCTGCATGTCTTCCGTGGAGAACAACAGACCGAACCACGCTTTCTCGAAGCGCAGGCCAGCGTCCAGCGGCATCTGCCAGGCCGCGCGGATGCTCTCTTTGGCGGCCTGCAGCGAGGCCGGGCTCTTCTCGGCGATCTTGCCCGCCAGCGCCATCGTCCGCTCCTTCAGCTCGTCCTGCGGCACGACCTCGTCGACCAAGCCGATCTCGCCGGCTTCCGCCGCACGGATGATGTCGCCGGTGTAGATGAGCCGCATCGCCACGCCCTGTCCCACCAGCCGCGGCAGTCGCTGCGTGCCGCCGCCGCCGGGGATGAGGCCCAGGTTCGTCTCGGGCTGACCCAGCTTCGCCTTATCGCCGGCAATCCGGATGTCGCAGGCCATGGCGAGCTCACAGCCGCCGCCCAGGCAGAACCCGTTGATCATTGCGATGGTCGGCTTGGGAAATCGCTCGACCGCCGAGTACACGTCGCCCGTCTGGATATAGCGGTAGCCCTCTACTCCGGATTTGCCCTTGAACTCCGCGATGTCGGCTCCGGCGATAAAAGCCTTCTCACCCGCGCCGGTCAGAACGACCACCCGGACGTCGTCATCCTGGCGCAGCTGTTCCAGGGCCATCGCGATAGCGACTCGCAGCTCGGGGTTCAGCGCATTCAGTTTGTCGGGCCGATTGAACGTGAGCGTGGCGACTCCACCCGATTTCTCGATCAACACGATATTCGAGTTCGACATATCTCCAGTCTCCCTTACTTCCTATCCCATTTGTAAAAGCCTTCACCTGTCTTCTTGCCCAGCTTGCCCTCGGCCACGAGGCGCTTGAGTGTCTCCGACGGCTTGAAGAAGTCTCTACCGGTTTCCGCGTGCATGTACTCGGAGATGGCCAAGCGCACATCGAGTCCGACGAGGTCGGCCAGCTTGAACGGTCCCATCGGGTGACCGTACCCCAATTCCATGGCGGTGTCGATGTCTTCCGCGCTCGCCACGTTCTCTTCGAGCATGCGGGTGGCTTCGAGCCCGAGCGTGAGACCCAGCCGACTGGTCGCGAAGCCCGGCGAGTCTTTAACGACGATCGGGGTCTTGCCCATCGCTTCGCCGGCCGCACGCGCAACTCGCACGACCCACTCTTCGGTCGAATCCGCGCGCACGATCTCCAGCAGTTTCATGATGTGGACCGGATTGAAGAAGTGCATGCCGACCACCTGACCGGGCCGTCCCGTGGCCTCTGCGATCTTGGCGATGCTCAGCGACGATGTGTTGCTGGCCAGGATGGCGTGGGGTGGGGAAGCGGCGTCGAGCTCTGCGAAGATCGCGCGCTTCAAGTCGAGCTTCTCGGGTGCCGCCTCGATCACCATATCGGCGTCCTTCGCTGCGTCGCCAAGCTCTATGGTAGTCGAGATCGCACCCAGGGCGCGGTCGCGGACGCTCGCTTCGACCTTGCCCAGTTCGACGCCCTTCTCGAGGTTGGCGCGGATGCGCTCGACGGCCCCGTCGAGCAGCGCCGTGTCGACGTCATACAGTGTGACCGAACAACCCGCCATCGCCGCGATCTGGGCGATGCCGTGCCCCATGGTGCCGGAGCCGATTACGCCGAGCCGCTCGATCTCGTGTCCTCCAGTGCTGCTCATCGGTCCCTTCCGAATTCCGGCTCTCGCTTCTCGATGAAGGCGCGGATCCCCTCGAGGGCGTCCGCCGAGCGACCGCAGCGGAGCTGGGCGTCGAGCTCGAACGCCAGCATCTCCTCCAGGCTGGAGTCGAGGCTGCGGTTGATCGCTTGCTTCGACAGGCGCAAGGAGAGCTGCGGCTTCGCCGCCAGCTTGCGCGCCAGAGCGTCGGTTTCCGCAGCCAGTCGATCGTGCGGCACGACCCGGTTGAAGAGACCGAGCCGCTGCGCCTCTTCGGCCGGGATCATCTCACCGGTAAAGACCAGCTCCGCCGCGATGTTCGGCGGCACGATGCGCGGGAGGAAGTAGGTGCCGCCCCAGTCGGGGTGGAGGCCGACGCGGTTGAAAGTCTGGCCGATCGAGGCCCGCTCGCTGGCGATTCGGATGTCGCACGCCAGCGCCAGGTTGGCGCCCGCACCGGCCGCCGGGCCGTTGACCATAGCGATCACCGGCATCGGCGCGTTGTGAATCGCCGTGACCACCGCACGCCCCGCCTCCACCAACGCCCTCAGTGCCTCCTCGTCCTGCTTCTCGGCGATCTCCTTAGTGTAGTTGACGTCGGCGCCTGTGCTGAAACCGCGGCCCGCACCGGTGATGACGATGACCCGCACGTCCTCTCGATCCACCAGCTCGCGAACCCCCGCGGCAAGCTCCTGCCGCATCTGTCCCGCGAAGGAGTTCAACCTCTCGGGACGGTTGAGCGTCAGGGTGCCGATCCCGTCGTCGACTTTCAGCTTGATGTCCTCGTAGTCCAATGCCGGCGCCCTTCCATCTGTTTTTGGGTTGGGGTCGGGAAGTAGGATGCCGTTCGCTGCCATCCGCGGCAAGACCCGGCGACCGTCGACGTCTGCTTGATACGGGCAGGTGAAGCCCCCATGATTCTCCCTGCCGAGGCAGCGACACAGCCGGGAAGGGAGGACGTGGTTGAGCATCCGATCGATCTTACTAGGACTCTGCGGATCGTTGGCCGCCTGGGTTGTCTTTTGCCCGGGTGAAGCCGCAGCACAGAGCGAGGCCGCCTTCCCGGGCTGGAATGTGGGTTACTCGCTTCCACCGACTTGGTTCGTCCGCCAGACGGTCGGGCGGCTCCACGTACTCGGATCCGATTCGGAGGCTGGAGGTGTCTTCCTGGCGCCAGGACTGTACGAGGATTTCGACGATGTCCGCGCCGATCTCGAGGTTCTGGCTCAGTTGGCCCAACTGATCGGGGCGCCCGTCGAGGGACCGACCGATACGATGATCGCCGGGTCGCCAGGCGTCGTAGCGGTCTACGCAGCGCAGAGCCGTTCGGGAGAGCGACTGCGAGCCAGGCTGCTCGCGACTTTCTCGCCCTACGGCACGGGAGTGGTGGCGCTGGGGATGGTGAAGCCCGATCAGTTCTGGTACTTCCAGCAGACTTTGGACCGCATCGTCGCGAGCGTGCGCATCGGCAAGCCGGACATCCAGGAGTCCTCGGTCGCCGCCGCCGCAGGCACTTGGGCGGCCTACCGCGCCGGTAAGCCGCCGCCCGTCGTGTCCGCGGACGACTGGTCCGGCGTCAAAGATGTCTTCGAGTTCGACGGACAGGGGCTGTACGCCTGGAAATCGGCGATCTACCTGTCGGCGGAGGTTCGCGGGAAAGCCGACGATCCCGCCCTGATCCGCGACGAGACGGACGCGGGCGCCTACACCGTGATCGCCGGACGCTTGATCCTCAAGGGACGACGGGGCCAGCGTGCTATGGACCTGAGCATCGAGGACGGCCGCATGGTCGTCGGCACGACCACCTACTTCCGGCGCCCCTGAGCGTTCGCGCTCAGCGGGGGGTGCCTCGCGGGCCGCACCGGGTCACCCTTCGGCTACTCCAGCTCTGCCAG
>JBDHAI010000250.1:0-5452 GCA_039588155.1 Gemmatimonadota bacterium
TCACCCCCGGCGCCGCCATCGCCGCCGCGACCTACCGGGCGGCGGAATGCCTGGGCCTCGCCGACCGCCTCGGCTCTGTCGAGCCCGGCAAATACGCGGACCTCATCGCCGTGGAGGGCGACCCGCTCGTCGATATCACGGCGGCCTCCGCCATCTACCTGGTGATCGCCGACGGTCAGCTGCTCCTCGACCGCCTGGCCCGCTTCAAGCGGCCGGGTAGCGTCACCGTCCAGAGCGGGCCCCAGCGCCCCCAGCCCCCCGAGCGCCCCGGGGGCCCCGGGTTTCTGGCGCGCGTCAGGCCGGAGCCTGCGCCGTGAGCGCCGACTATCGCGGCCTGCTCTTCGACCTCGACGGCACGCTCGTCGACTCGCTCGACCTCATCTTGAGTTCGTACCGCCACACGCTGAAAGAGCACCTCGGTAAATCGCTGCCCGATGAGGAGTGGATGAATACCCTGGGCATGCCGCTGCGGGTGCAGCTCGAACGCTTCGCCGAGACGCCAGCGCAGCTCGAGGCGATGTTCGACACCTACATCGCCCACAACGAGGCCAACCACGCACGGCTCGTCCGGCCCTTCCCGGGTATGGCCGCCGCCATACAGTCGCTGCATACTGCGGGCTACCGCCTCGGCGTGGTGACCAGCAAGATACGGGAGAACGCCATCCGCGAGCTCCGGACCTGCGGGCTCGACGGCCTCTTCGCGGGGCTGGTCAGCGCCAGCGACGTGACGCGACCCAAGCCCCACCCCGAGCCCGTCCTGCAGGGACTCGAGAGCCTCGGCCTCGCCGCCGCCAAGTGCCTGATGGTCGGCGACAGCCTGTTCGACCTGCAAGCCGCTCGGGCCGCCGGCGTGGACACCGCCGCAGCGCTCTGGGGTCCGTTCGGCCGCGCCCGCCTGTCGCCCGGTGAGCCGGACTACTGGCTGGAGGACGTATCGGAGCTGCTGGACCTGTTGAGCGTGGAACCGGAGGCCGACCGTGGATAGCCGTGCCGCCAGGAAGGGACTGGATGCCCTCGCCCGTGCGGGGCCCGACCGCTGGCGCCGCCGCGTGATGATCGCACAGGGCATCTACTACGTGGCGTCCGGACTCTGGCCGCTGGTCCACTTCGCCAGCTTCGCCGACCGGGTCGCCGTACAGATCAATCCCTTCCAGGCCCAGACCTTCGGGGCGGTCCTCGTCGTCCTCGGCGCCAGCCTGATCGAGGCCGCACGGCGCGAGCCGCCCGGCCCCTACCCCACGCTGCTGGGCGCCGCCGTGGCCGCGGCCATCGCGCTGACCGGCCTCTGGTGGCTGCCCCGCCTCGGCACGGCGTCCGTCCTCTGGATCGATCTGGTCCTGGAGGTAGCCTTCGCCGTCGCTCTCATCCTATTGTACCCGCGTGCTCAAACCGAACGCTCACGCTCGTCCACACGCAGACGCTGACTAGGCCGATGAAGATCCAACCCTTCCGTATGGAACGCTGGCAGTCGACGTGGGAGAACCGCGTACAGTTCAACCTGTCGGAAAGCGGTGTGCACCCCATGACGCCGCTCGAGCTGCTCGAGCTGGCTGGGGCCGACCCGCAGCAGGTGCTCGACCAACGTCTCATCTACAACCAGTCGAACGGCACCGAGGCGCTCCGCGAGTTGATCGCCGCCATCTACCCGGGCGCGCAGCTCGACAACGTGCTCGTCAGCAATGGCGGCTCCGAGGCCAACTACGTCACGACCTGGAAAATCCTCTCCGCCGACGACGTCGCGGTCATGCAGGCGCCCAACTACATGCAGATGTGGGGCACGGCTCAGGCTTTCGCGAGGGAAGTGCGAGCATTCGACTTGCTGGAGGAACGCGGCTGGGCGCCCGACCTGGGCCAGCTGAGCGAAGTGGTCGACGAGACCGTCAAGCTGATCATCGTCACCAACCCCAACAACCCCACCGGCGCGATTCTGACCGAAGACGAGATCGACGAGATCGTCGCCATCGCTGAACGGGTCGGAGCCTGGATCATCGCCGACGAGATCTACGCCGGGGCGGAGCTGGACGGCGTCTGGTCGCCCACCTTCTGGGGTCGCTACGACAAGCTGGTGATCACCTCGGGCCTGTCCAAAGCCTACGGCCTGCCCGGCCTGCGGCTCGGCTGGGCGGTGGGGCCCGCCGACTTCATCGCCGACCTCTGGTCCTACAAGGACTACACCTCGATCGCGCCCGGCACGCTCAGCGACCTCTTCGCTCGCATCGCGCTCGCCCCGGAGACCCGGCAGCGGATCTACGAACGCACGCGCCACATACTCTCAGCGAACTACGAGCCGCTCAGCGATTGGCTGAACGCACGGCGCGACATCTTCCAGTTTCTCGAGCCGCGCGCCGGCGCCATCTGCTATACCCGTTACGACCTGAACATCAACTCGAGCGAGCTGGCGCAGCGACTCAAGGACGAGCAGAGCGTGCTGATCGTGCCGGGCGATCACTTCAATATGGACGGCTACATGAGGATAGGTTACGGGATCCCGAAACCGGAGCTCATCGAGGCGTTGGAGCGAATCGAGCAGGTACTGAGAACGGTCGGAGGTTAGCCGGTCTACTCCTCTTTCTTCTTCGACGTGATCGTGCACGAATGCTCCTTGCCCTTGCGCACGAACGTCAACTTCGCTTCGTCGGTGCCCCTGAACATCTTGCGCAGCCCCGCAACCGTTTGCACCGGCTGCGAGTTGACCGCGACCACGACATCGCCTTCCTGCAGACCGGCCGTGTGCGCCGGGGTGCCTTCCACCACCTTGTGGATCAGCAGCCCGCTGCTGACGCCCGGAAAGTACTCCAACATCGGGCTGTCCGCGCCCAGTTCCTTGAAGCGCGCACCCGCTACCGCGTCGCTGTAGATGGTGATCGTCTTCGCTTCCACGGTCGGCGCCACGTCCACGCGAACTTCCGGCACCGATCTTGGCATCACATACAGCGTGCGAGCGGCCAGTGAGTCCGTGTAGACTCGGATCTGCTTCTGCCACTCCGCGAGCTGGCGATTGATCGAATCGATCTGCGTCCGCTGAATCTCCGCTACCCGCTGCTGCAACTCACTCGCGCTCCGCTGTGCCTCCGCCTCGTCGACCTCCAGCGCTCGCTCCGCCTGTCTCAAGGCGACCTGGAGCTTGGGCAGTCCCTCGTAGAGGTACTTCAGCTGGACCTTCATCGAGTCCCAGCCGGGAGTGTACATGACCGCCGCGTATTCTTCGCCGAAGGCCTCGGACCCGGAACCCGGCGTCACGACCACCGTCGCCTCGCCGTCTTCCCGTTGGACCCGGAACTCTACTGGCACGCCCAGCCGCATCGAGCCGAACAGCCGACCACCTTCCTCCGACGTGATCTCGACTCCGTCGATGGCCACGATCGCATCGCCCTCTCGGATTCCGGCCTTCGCCGCAGGACCGCCCTCGAAAATCCACGTGATGACCGGCGGGCTGTCGAACTGCCAAATCACGGCGCCGTTCCGCTCGCCCCGCCCACAGTCCTCACACTCTAGGTTGATCCCCAAATACCCCCGCTTCTCCTGAGCTTCGAGCGCCGAGCTCAACGTCAGGACCGTGGCGAAGGCGACCAGCAACGGCGCACTGCACCTCATGACAAGACTATACATCTACTTCCTCGACTCATATCTGTTTGACCCTGGTGCCCGCACGTCATCTCCACAATACATCGGTACCTGTCCGCTGCGGCGCGCTCATCGCCCGCAATATCTCATCACGCTCCGCCAATGCCGCGAACAGATAGGCGTTGAGGTCTGGATCCGCCGGCTCGGCCGCCAGCGCCGTGCGCGACGCTTCCACCAGCATGTCCAACCCGGCCAGTCGCTGCTCCGTTAGCGACGGGACCGGCGCGCCCTCACGGGCCGCGAGCCGCTGCAGGTTCCGCAACGCGGCGTCGTAATCCGCGCCCAGCTGCCGGACCTGCGACATCGCGTCGGTCAGCGTCACCGCGGCCGGCGGCGTCGCCGCGACCTGCGGAGGCGCGTCCTCCGTACCCGCACCCGGCTCCAGCAGCCGGCCGATGGCCAGACCGATGACGAAGACCGCCGCCATCGCCACCGCCTGCAGCGCGACCCGCCGCGGCCAGCTGCGCCGCCGCTTGGACTGACCGTACGGCGAGCTGGCCTCGATCCGCGACCACAGCTCGCGCGGCGGCTCGAGTTCCGGCAGCTCTCGCAGTTCCGTACGCAGCCGCCGCATGGCCTCCAACTCGGCCTGGGNNNCGGACAGCCCGCGAGATGTTCCTCCGCTCCTACGGCGGGCCCGCCATCCAACAGCTCGGACAGCGACTCTTCACTAAGATGTACCATGATCGACTACCTCAGCATTTGCTCCCAGCACCAGGGTTCTCATCCTCGCCCTGGCCTTTGACAACTGCGACTTCGATGTGCCCACCGCTATCCCTAGCCGGGCACCAATCTCCTCGTGTGTATACCCCTCGACATCGTGCAACCACAGCACCGACCGATAACCGTCGGGCAGCTTGTCCAACGCCCGCTGAACCGTGACCCTTTCCGCCGCCCCCGACGCCGGCCAGCGGTCTGGATTACCCAGCGTCGAGCTCCCATCGAAGCTCTTCTCCAAATCCCGCCGCCGCGTCGTCTGTCTCAACCTCGTCAGCGCCGTGTTGACCGCGATCCGGTGAACCCAAGTCCCAAATGCCGCGTCACCTCGAAATTCGCGGATCTTCTGAAACGCGTGGGTCCAAGCGTCCTGCGCCAGGTCGGCCGCCAGCTCATCATCTCCGGCCAGACGCCGCACCACGGTATACACCCGGGACGCATGCCGCTCGTACAGCTGCCGCATCGCCTCGAGCTCACCGGAGCATGCCCGGCGGACCAGGATGGCTTCAGTCAGCTCGACCAAGTTCCTTCCTTACCTCCCGCTCCCGATACCTTAGACGGGTAGCCCTCATGTGGCGTTGCCCAGGCTTCCCAGCGATCTCCCCGCCAGCCACCCCTGCAGGCGCCGGGCCAGCCAGACCAACACGACCGCCGCTAATATACCCGCCAAAGCGTCGATCCCGTAGTGAAACCGCCCGTACACCGTGCTAATTGTGAGGCCTATCACAAAAGGCAGCGTCACCCAGAACACCGTCCGATCGCTGCGCCAACTGGCCAGCGCCACCGTCACCGCCACCGCCACGTGCGAGCTGGGGAAGGCCGCGCCTTTGCTACCGCCGTCCTCCAGCATCCAGTGGACCCAGGTGTAAAACGGACCCTCCGCCAACTCGCCGCCGATCGCCGGAAACTGGTAGTGCGGGCCCGCCACCGGGAAGAAGATGAAGATGAGATAACACCCGAAGTAGACCATCACCTCAGCGAATATCAGGTCGCGGAACCCCAGCATGTTGCGGCGGAAGTAGAGCATGATGAGGGCGGCCGGCAGCAGGAACCAGTAGGAGGCGTAGAAGAAGTGCATGAGCTCGCTGAGCCACAGGTAGGGAAAGTGCTC
>JBDHAI010000251.1:0-4211 GCA_039588155.1 Gemmatimonadota bacterium
TGAGGTTTCTCGGCCAGCTCGCGGCTGTATTCCGCCAGCTCGCTCCTCAGCAGCTCGTACTCCGCCTGCGGATCCTCGACATCCACCGGGATGAGATAGGCGAGGGTGCGTGTCCGCTCGATGTGGCGGAGGAACTTGAGGCCCAGGCCCTTACCCTCGTGGGCACCCTCGATGATCCCCGGTATGTCGGCCATTACCAGCGTCCGCCCGTCCGACAGCTGGACCACGCCCAGGTGCGGCTCGAGGGTGGTGAACGGGTAGTCGGCGATCTTGGGTCGGGCGGCGGACATCGCGGCCAGCAGCGTACTCTTCCCGGCGTTCGGCTGACCGACCAGGCCGACGTCGGCAATCAGCTTGAGCTCCAACTCGATCCGCCGTTCCAGTCCCGGGCGGCCCGGCTCGTGCTCGCGCGGCGCTTGATGCGTCGCCGTGGCGTAGGAGGCGTTTCCCCGGCCGCCGCGGCCGCCGCGCGCCACCACGCACTGATCCCCGTGCTTCACGAGCTCGCCCAGGAACTCACCGGTATCGGCGTCCTTCACGTTCGTACCCGGCGGCACTCTCAACACCTGATCCTCGCCGGAGGCGCCGGTTCTCTTCTTACCCTGTCCGTGGCGGCCGCGTTCGGCGCGGTATTGCTGCTTGTAGTGGTAGTCCAGCAGAGTGGTCAGGTGGGGGTCGGCCACCAACACGACGTCACCGCCGCGACCGCCGTCGCCGCCATCGGGTCCGCCGCGGGGCACATATTTCTCGCGGCGGAAGGAGACGCAACCCGATCCGCCGTCGCCGCTCTTCACGAGTATGACCGCCTGGTCGATGAGCATCGCTAAGCGTGGTTGAGAACGACCGACCAGAGCTTGCGGACCAGCCCGCGATTCTCGGGCGCGAACGCCGCCGCACGCGCGATCGTGTTTTCCACATCCGCTCGTGTTACACCGGCGTTCAGCGCACCCTTGAGGTGCGAGCGCAGCTGCCGCCGTCCGCTTTCGCCTTGGACGACCAGCATGGCCACGATGAGCATCTCACGGATAGCGAGGCTGAGCCCGGGTCGGCCCAGTACCTTTCCGTAACCTTCCGCCACCATCCAGCGATCGAGGTCGGGATGGAAGCGCGCGATGTTCTCGCGCAAGCTTTCATAGTGGTCGCCGTAAACCACGGCGCACGTCCTCTCTCCGCGCTCGAGCCACAGCTCCCAGTCTTCGTCGATCGGGTCCGGCGCCTCAGTCCCGTTCGTGCGCCAACGCCGGAGCGCCTCGATCGCCGACGGATAGCCTAGGAACAGGTAAGATTGAAGCAGAGCCTCCTCGACCTCTGACTCACGACCGGCCGCCCGCAAACGGCGGAATGCGTCGTCCATGCCCATCGCAGCGCCGGACGCCTGCGCCGCCGCCAGGTCGACGAGATCCCAAACCCAACTCAGATCGCTCAAGACTACTCGACCCTCTCCACGCGAAACGCCGGGCGGATCTCTCCGACGACCTCGCCACGCGTGTTCTTGATTGCCGAATTGTGACGGTCGGAAAGTTCTCTGAGCTCGTCCGCGGTGAGCAAGCTCATTTGGGCGAGGAGCTCGATTACGGCGGTGCCGATCGCCCGCTTATGGCCGTCCTCGACCTTGACGGCGATGCCGAGGCCGCTGTCGCGATCGCCGAGACAGTAGACCGCCTCCGCACCGAACTTAGCCACCAGTCGCCCTCCGGTCACGTCCATCAGGCGGGTCGTGAGCCGGCCCGTGCCACCGACGAACCACGGCTCGGTCGTCATCGCCCGTGTCACCCGGCCGGCGGAGCTCGCTGGATCGTGATCTGCGGCCGCTATGACTTTCGCGTACACGCCCGCTATGACGTTGAGCGGCTGTGCGAAGGCGGGAACACCGCAGCCATCCACGCCGACGGGAATCGCATCGCAGGCCGAGCCCGACCACGATCCGATCTCGCTGCATATCCGCCGCTGTACCGGGTGACTCGCTCGTATGTAGTCCCGGGTCGGCTCACCGGCGTGGCGTGACCAAGCAAGCATTCCCGCATGCTTGCCCGAACAGTTGTTGTGCACGGGCGTCGGCGACTTCCCTGCCGCAAGCAACGCCTCCGCCGTAGGCCTGTGGAACGGCGGGTGGACTCCACACTCCAGATCGGCTTCGCCACAGCCGATCTTGGTCAGGATAGACTGAACCGCCTCGACGTGACCCGCTTCGCCCGAATGCGAAGCGCAGCATACGGCAAGCTCGGCATCGCTCAACCCGTAGGCGTCGGCCGCGCCGTCCGCGACCAGCGGCAACGCCTGCAAGGGCTTGGCCGCTGACCGGTAGAAGGCGAGCAGCTCGGGGTCGCCGACCCAGGCGACGAGCTGACCCTGGGCGTCGATCACGGCGGCCGCGGCCCGGTGCCGCGATTCGACTCGACCGCCGCGCGTCACTTCCACAACGGCATCTTCAACCCTCAAGCCTTCGCTCCGCGTCGAGTGTAGATGGAGATCGCCAAGCCCGCGAGTATGAGTGCGCCGCCTGCTACGACAGGCAGGCCCGGCGCCTCGGCCGAACCGAGAAGCCACCAGGCGAGGAGGCTCGCGCCGATCGGCTCGCCGAGAACTGCCAGGTTGACAATATAGGCGCGCACATAGCGCAACGCCCAATTAAACCCCGTGTGTCCGAGCAGCATAGGCCCTGCCGCCAGCCCGGCGAAGATCCACCACTCCCGGGCCGGGTACGCGAACAACGGATCGCCACGAATCTGCATGAACGGGAGCAGAACGAACGCGGCAAAGAGATAGACCCAGCCCGCGTAAGCCCAGATCCCCAAGCGCTGCCGCAAGCGCCGCCCGATCACGAAGTAACCTGCAATCAACACGGCGCCGACGAGGGCGAGGATGTTTCCTCGCAATGCGTTCGGGCCGAGCGCCAGGCTGGCACCGCTGATCACCGCCGCGCCCACCATCGCCAGAGCGATGCCGACCCACTCGCCGCGCAGCGGGCGCTCGTTCAACCAGAGCGCCGAGAGCGCGGCGGCGAAGACCGGGTGGAGATTGACGATGAGCGTGGCGCTGGCGACGGTGGTCATTTCGAGCGACAGAAAGAACGTCACGAAATGAAAGGCCAGCAGCACCCCCGCGAGCGCGAGCAGCGCGAGATCGGACCGCCGCACCTCGAGCAGCCGCTTCCATTCGTGCCCGAGGCCGATGGCAACCGCGATGATGACGAGCGAAAGTGTCAGCCGCCAGAACGCGAGCGCGTAGGCGGAGGCGTCCGACCAGCGAACGAGAATCGCCGCCCAGGAGACACCGACGATCGCCAGGGCGAGCACCAACGCCACAGACACGGGCGGTCCGGGCGAGTCACCCGCAACCAGCTCGCCGGAAGCTCTACCCGCGTCCGCGCTCAAGCCCGCCTCTCGGCCAGCTCGCGCAGATAGCGAACCGTGGCGCTCCTAGCGTCGCCCTCCCGGGCCAGCAGGTCGAGCTCCTCCGGGCGATCGACGTCGTACCACTCGGGGATGAGCGCGACGGACAGCCCGGCCTGCCGTGCCCGGGCGAGGCTGGCTTCGAGAACGGTCGGGGTGGACCAGGGGACTTCCTCGAACAACGAGCGCGCTTCAGGCCAACCTCTGCTTCGAATGGCAACGCAGTAGTAGCCGCCGTCACGGCTGGGACCGAAGACGACATCTGCCGCTCTTAGACGCTCCCAAGCTTCCGCCAGGTACTGCGCCGGCAGACTGGGGTGATCGCTCCCCAGGATCAGCACTCGCTCGAGTCCGGAAGC
Source organism: Gemmatimonadota bacterium (assembly GCA_039588155.1). Taxonomy (GTDB): domain Bacteria; phylum Gemmatimonadota; class Gemmatimonadetes; order Palauibacterales; family KS3-K002; genus JBDHGH01. The sequence goes on from JBDHAI010000251.1 coordinate 3,752, forward strand.
GAACGCATCGCGAAAGGCCGACGACAGCCGCACACCCAACCCCTCGCCCAGTTGAGGGCGCACGACATGGTCCGGGTGGAGCGCCTGCAGCGACGCCAAATCGCCGGCACCCCCCGCGACGTGCACTTCCACCTGCTCGCTCGCCTGCCCGGCGACCGAGATCGTGTCGGACAGCGCGGCGAGGTGAAATTCGGCCGCCTGCTCAGGCGTCAGGACCGGCACGAGTCGTGTCTTCACCGCGCCGGGGACCGCCGGCTTGGTGAAGATGATGATGACTTCCCCTTCCGCCATCAGCGGCCGAGCAGATCAAGGAGGTTCGCAATTACAATTCGCAGGCCGAGCAGCAGGAAGACGACGGCGAACATGTAGCGGAGCGCGTGGGTGGGCATACGCATCTGGGCTGCGGCGCCGAGAGGCACCGCCACCAACGCGCCGACGGCGAGGGCGAGCGCTGCCGGGA
>JBDHAI010000252.1:0-4207 GCA_039588155.1 Gemmatimonadota bacterium
GGATCGGAAAAGCAAGACCCGCGCTCAGCGCGGCCGCCAGTGTCTTGACGATCGACCAGAAGCCGATGTATTCACCTTCACGCCGCCGGCCGCTCTTCCATTCGTCGTAGTCGATGACATCCGCCTGCATCGAAGGTGGCAGACCCATCACACCACCCAGCCCCAACGCCGAAAGCACGACGATTACGCCGAACGCGACAGCATCGCCACTACCGAGCAACATGGCCCAGATGAACGATCCGGTATTGATGCCCAATGCGAGTAACCAGGCACGTCGCTTGTCCAGTCGACGTGCCAGGTAAATCCAGAAAGGGACGGTTGCCGTTCCGATACCCAGGTAGATGGCCAGGAAGATTGGGCCACCCGAGCTATCGAGAACGTGCTCGGTGTAGAACAGTATGGTCGTTGCGGCGACCGACACGCCCAAAGCGCTAACGGCGTAAGCGCCCAATAAGATACGGAAGGGGCGGTTCCCAAAGATCGACTCTATGCTCCTAAAAAAGCTCGTCGGCCGTTGCGACTCCGCCCAAGTGCGCTCGCGCACAAAGAGTAGGCAGACGCCGACCAGCGCCACGACGAGTACGACATAGACTGCGCCGAGCAGCAAGTAGCGCCGCCGTTCGACCGCCAGATCAGCTGTCAGGTCCGACCCGATCCCGATGACGATAGGAATCACCGCTGCGAGCAGCGTTCCGGCAAGCACGGCGGCTTCGCGTACACCTAGTACGCGGGTGCGCTCGTCGTAGTCGAACGAGAGTTCGGCACCCAAGGCCTCGTAAGGCACGGTGACCATCGTCCAAAAGAGGAAGAAGAGAAACGTGAGGCCGCCGAGGTACAGCGCTTCGAGGGTCGGATTCCTTACGTGCGGAATCACAACTAACAGCATAAACGTGCCTGCTAACGGCACAGCTCCCAGCGCCATCCACGGCTTACGCCGACCCCAGCGGCTGACCGTCCGATCGGAGAGCCCACCGATCATCGGATCGATCACGGCATCCCACGTCCGGGACAGCAGCACCACGACCCCGAGCACCGTGAGGTTGATGCCGACAACGTCGGCGTAGTACTTGGGCAGAAAGACATAGAAGGACAGAGCTAGTGCCGCCAGCACGAGGCCGGGGCCGCCGTAGGCCGCAATCGTCGACGTCCGTAGGTGCGTGCCACTCATACTCAGACCGAGTGATGGGGCCGAGAGATCGACGCAAGCCGGCTTTCGGCTTGCTCGAGGAAGTGGAAGCGCGACCCCGAGAAGGCGTACTTCTGTATGCAGTCGGAGCGGCGCCTATACGCCTTGTAGCTCATCCGCGATTGTAAGCGCGTCGTGCGGTAGTTGCTGGACTCTAGATGGACGGCCTTCTTCAACGCTGCAGCCGAATCACCTCGTAAGAGCCGGACGCGTTCTGGGCATGCATCGCCGCGACGATCCCGCGGAGCATGCCGGAGAACACGATCTGATGAAGCGGGTAAAGTAAGTACCAATACAGCAGGCCGGCCAGACCGACCGGATCGAAGATCGCCGTCTGCCCAACCATCGAGCCCGTGCCCCGATCTTCGACTTCGAACTGCAGCCAGGCCCGTCCCGGCAACCGCATCTCGGCACGCAGGCGCAGCAGCTCGCCGGGCCTGTACTCTTCAACGCGCCAGAAATCCAGGGTGTCGCCTCGCACCAAGCGATCCGCGTTCCGGCGGCCGCGGCGAAGGCCCGGGCCGCCGACCAGCAGATCGAAGAAGCCCCGGAGACGCCACAGCCAATTGGCGAAGTACCAACCCACTTCACCACCTAGCCTCTCGATTGGCTGGAACGCCTCGCGGGGCTCTAACGACACGAAAGTGCGGCGAGAGTCGACGATCCGTGACCCGAGTCTCTCGCCGCCGCGCGCCCCAGAGTCTCCCGAAGAACGGGGTTCGGACCAACGGGCCCCGGCATACTCGTGGTCTTCGTCGGCGAGGGCGCGAGCGATCGCATCTCGCACGCCGCGCGGGCGCACACCAAATGCCTGGCGCGCGGAGCTGTCGTCGGCGATCGTCGAATTGCGGATGCTGTCGATGAGCTTGCGGCCGACCCGCGCGTAGAGCGGGGTCACGAGAGCCAGCCACAGGCTCGAGAGCTGCGGGGTCAACACCGGCACCTTGATCATCAGACGGCGCAGACCACGCTGCCTCGCGTACTCCCGCATGATCTCCAAGTAGGAGACGCGATCGCTCCCACCGATCTCGTAGACCGCGCTCTCCAGATGCTCGGCGTCCAGCGCGGCGACGAGGTAAGCGATCAGATCCTCGATCCCCAACGGCTGGGCGCGGACCTGGACCCAGCGAGGGGTGACCATTACCGGAAGCTTCTCCACCAGGGCTCGGATCATCTCGAACGACAGGCTGCCCGAGCCGATGATGATCGAAGCGCGGAACTCGACGGTCGGCACACTCGACTCCCGCAAGACACGACCAACTTCTTGCCGGCTCCGCAGGTGCGGGGACAGGTCCGGCTCCTCTCCCAGGCCGCCGAGGTACACGATCCGCCCGACCCCCGCCTCTCTTGCCGCACGGGCAAAGTTCTGAGCGGCACGCCGGTCTTCCTCCTCGAAGTCGCCCTTCGAGCCCATAGAGTGGACCATGTAATAGGCCAGGTCCACGCCGACCATGGCCGACCGCAGCGACTCCGGGTCCAGTACGTCCCCGCGCACGACCTCGGTGTCTTGGCCGACCCGCGGTTCCAAGACCTCTGGGCGGCGTGCCAAACAGCGGACTTGCTCCCCCCGACTCTCGAGGACGCGGAGCAGTCGCCCGCCGACGTAGCCGCTGGCACCGGTGAGCAGTACGATTCGCTGCCCGCGACCGTGTCGGTTCGAATTGCCGCTGTTCGTGCTGGTCATCACCTGGAGCCCCCCAGCCGGCCGGGACCGGCGTCGGGTTCAATAGAACGCTCGTTCGAAGCCCAGGCGGGCTGATGTCGCCGGCCGCCTGGCTTGTCCATTATCTGTCCATTAACATGCCCCAACGTTGTCCATTTGTCAAGATATGGTCCAATGGTCACCTTGACAGGGACCGGACGTCAGCCGGCCCTTGCGATCCGCTCGCTGGCCCTCTTCATTGTCTTCGGACCCGCATTGCCGGGTCAGCCCTAGGGAGTACGAATCGGAATGCAGAGCACAGTGAAGCCGGTGGTGGTGGTCAGCCGCTGCCTCGAGTTCGAGCCCGTCCGCTACAACGGCCAGGTGATTCCCTACGATTTCTTGCGGGAGCTAGAGCCGTGGGTGACGTACGTGCCGGTCTGCCCCGAGGTGGAGATCGGACTGGGGGTGCCGCGCGACCCGGTGCGGATCGTGATGATGGATGGCGAGGCGAGGCTGTTGCAGCCGGCGACGGAGCGTGACGTCACGGCAGAGATGCGATCATTTTCCGACGAGTTCTTGGGCTCTTTGGGTGAGGTGGATGGCTTCATACTGAAGAACCGCTCCCCGTCCTGCGGAATCAGCGACGTCAAGATGTATGGGAGTGACGACCCGTCGTCATCGAGCACGAGGGGCGCGGGTCTGTTCGCGGCTAGCGTGCTGGAGTTGTATCCGGGTCTGGCCATCGAGGACGAAGGCCGGCTACGTAATTTCAGGATCCGCGAGCACTTTCTCACGAAGCTGTTCGCCCTGGCCAGCTTGCGGCAGATGAAGAAGACGGGTCAGATGAAGGAACTGGTTCGCTTTCACTCGGTGAACAAGCTTCTCCTGATGGCTTACAGTCAGAAGGAGATGAGAGACCTGGGGCGGATCGTCGCCAACCACGATCAGCGCCCTTTCGAGGAGCTGAGCACAGACTACGAGCGGCACTTCCAGGCCGCCCTGGCGCGGCCGCCGAGATACACCTCGGTCATCAACGTATTGCAGCACGCCTCGGGCTACTTCTCGAAGCAGCTGACCCGCCCGGAGAAGGAGCTGTTCCGGGAATCTCTGGATCGCTACCGAAACAAGCAGATACCGGCGGGAGCGGTGAGCGCGATTCTCAGAGCCTGGATCGTGCGGTTCGACGAAGATTACTTGTTGCCGCAGACGATGTTCGAGCCGTATCCGGCGGAGCTCGTGAGGGTCAGCGACTCGGGCAAGGGTCGGGACGTTTGAAGGATCAGCGGAGGTCGGCCAGGACACCCCGCAAGTCGGCCATGTCGCCCAGCAGAACGGCCTCGATCTCGTCCAAGACCTCCTTGTAGCCCGGTATGGCC
>JBDHAI010000253.1:0-10439 GCA_039588155.1 Gemmatimonadota bacterium
GGCAGAACGCGCTCTTCTTCGTGGCGCTTGTCGGAATCCTGGTCTTCGCCAACTGGGGCGAAGCAGCTGAGTCCTCAGGGCTCTGGCACTCGATCTATTCCGCCAAGTGGCTGATCACATCCGTTTTCGCGTTGGCGCTGGCGGCGATGCTTGTTCGCTGGTTCGGCTTGAAATGGTGGGCGATCGCGATAGTAGCTGCAATCAGCGCGATACTGGCGCTGCTCTTTCCCTTCCAGCCGATGATCCCGTTCGCTGCTGCCGTTGTCGGGCTGTCGATCGTCCTCAGCGCGGCCAAGGGCGAAGGGCGGGATTGGATTGACTCGTCGTGGGGGTTCGCCAAGCAGATCCTTCCGCTTCTGCTCGTGGGCGTATTGGTGGCGGGTGCGCTGCTCGGGCGTCCCGGCCACGCCGGGCTGATTCCATCCGAGTGGATCAGCGGGGCCGTGGGCGGCAACTCGCTGTTCGCGAACTTCTTCGCGTCTATCGCCGGGGCCTTCATGTATTTCGCCACTTTGACGGAGGTGCCGATATTGGAAGGCTTGCTGGGGAACGGCATGGGTAGAGGGCCGGCCTTGGCACTGTTGCTGGCAGGGCCGGCGCTATCGCTGCCTAACATGTTGGTCATTCGCAGCGTCATCGGAACGCGGAAGACCCTCGTGTACATCACCCTGGTCGTGGTGATGTCCACGGCCGCGGGAATGCTCTACGGAGCCATCAGCAGCTAGGAGCTGAGATGAAGATCCAGATTCTCGGAAAGGGTTGCCCGAACTGCAACAAGTTGGCGGAGAACGCCGAGATCGCCGCCCGCGACCTGGGGATCGAGTACGAGATCGAGAAGGTCACCGACATCGCCGAGATCATGAAATACGGCGTCATGATGACTCCGGCTCTGGCCGTCGAGGGTGAGGTGAGGATCGCGGGCAAAGTACTTTCGAGCGAAGACATCAAGCCACTGCTGTCATAGCCGACTGCTCTCGCACTGCTTGCCAGTACCGGGTGCGCCTCGGTATCCTCAGGTGCCATGGCGAGCCCAGTTCTTACCCGCGACCTCGAGAAGCATCTCAGGCACATCGTAGGCCGAGATGCCGTGCTCACCGAGCCGGGTCAGCTGCTCACCTTCGAATCGGATGCGCTCACAGCTCACCGGGCGACGCCGGCCGCAGTGGTCCTGGTCGACGACCCCGAGCAGCTACAGCGCGTGGTCTCAGCGCTACACGCGGCTCGCGTCCCGTTCGTTCCTCGTGGCGCTGGCACGGGCCTGTCCGGTGGCGCCGTGGCGGACGGTGCGGTGATCATCGAGCTTTCCCGGCTGAGCCGCATCGTCTGGATCGATGCGGAGAACCGGCGCGCGCGGGTGCAGCCCGGCGTGATCAATACGCAGCTGGCGACGGCCGTCGCACCCTGCGGTCTGATGTACGCTCCCGATCCCTCCAGCCAGACCGCCTGCACCTTGGGTGGGAACGTGGCGGAGAACTCCGGTGGTCCTCACTGCCTCAAGTACGGCGTGACTTCCAACCACATCATCGGTCTCACCCTCGTGACCCCCGAGGGCGAGGTCGTCGAGTTGCCGAGTTCCGACGCGGCAGGCTACGACCTGGTGGGCTTGCTGGTCGGCTCGGAGGGTACGCTCGGTATCTGCAGCGAGATCGAGGTGCGGCTCGTTCCGGTTCCGGCCGCCGTAGAGACGCTGCTCGCTCACTTCGCGGACGTGGACGACGCCAGCCGGGCCGTCACGGCCATCATCGCCGCGGGCATACTACCCGCGGCCCTCGAAATGATCGACCAGAATACGCTAAAGGCGGTGGAGGCTTCGGTGTTCGCCGCAGGCTTTCCCACCGATGTGGCGGCGTCGCTGATCGTCGAGCTCGATGGCCCCAGGGCGGGGCTCGCCGAGCAGGCTCGAGAGGTCGAGAAAGTTCTTCAGGAGCATGGCGCACGGGAGGTGTCGAGGGCGGCGAGCGATGAGGATCGCTTCAGGTTCTGGAAGGCGCGCAAGTCGGCGTTTGGCGCCATGGGCCGCATCGGATCGGATCTGCTGGTGCAAGATGCGACGGTGCCGCGCAGCCGCATACCGGACATGCTTCGCCGCGTGTCCGAGGTCGCCGGCAAATACGACCTCGTGATCACCAACGTCTCCCACGCCGGGGACGGCAACCTTCACCCCAACATCCCCTACGACGCCCGCGAGCCGGGAGTGCTCGATCGCGTGCGTTCGGCCAGCCGTGAGATCATGGAGGCCTGTGTGGCGGCGGAGGGCACGATCACGGGCGAGCATGGCGTTGGCGTGGACAAGCGGAAGTACATGCCGCTCATCTACTCCGACGCCGACCTCGAAACGATGCGCTGGGTTAAAGAGGCGTTCGACCCATCTGGATTGTGCAACCCCGGCAAGGTGCTGCCCGACCCCTCGAACGACGTGCCTGCGAGCAGTCGCTCCAGGAAAGCCTCGGCGGGCGACGTCGCGTCGACCATCGCGCTGGAGCTGGGAGCAGACTGCCTCGACGAGGATCGTGCGGAGTTTAGCGTCGAGGGACGGCCGCCGGCGACGCTCGCGGCGCCGGGAACGATCGCTGTGCTGTCAGAGCTGATGAAGCTCGCCAGTGACCGCGGCTGGGTGGTGCTGCCGATCGGCGATGGGACTTGGCTCTCGAACGGATGTCCCCTCAAGCGCCTCGATCTCGTCGTATCGACCCGGCGCCTGAGTGGGAGCATCGAGCACCGACCCGACGACCTGCTGGCCAGCGTTCGAGCGGGAACCCGACTCAGCGAGCTCAACGCGAAGTTGGCCGAGGCGGGCCAGTGGTGGCCGCTCGATCCACTGGGCGGTGGGACGGTGGGTGCCACGATCTCTACAGGGGTCGCTGGCCCGCTCGCGCCCGCCTACGGGTCGCCGCGCGACCTGGTCCTCGGGCTCACCCTCGTTCGGGCTGATGGCCAGATGGTAAAAGCCGGCGGCAAGGTCGTGAAGAACGTGGCCGGCTACGATATGGTCAGGCTATACACGGGAAGTTGGGGCACGTTGGGGATCATCGCCGAGGCGAATCTGCGTCTGCATGCTCTTCCCCAGGCGGACGAGACGCGAGTCTTCGCGGGCACTCGCGTGGAGGGTCTCATCACCCTGGCCGATGAGCTTCAGTCCGGCGGGAAACTGGTACCGGCCGCCGCCGAAATCGTCTCACCGGCTGCCGCCCGAGCACTGGAGTTGGATGGGGACGAGTGGCGGTTGATTGTGCGCTGGCTTGGACATGGGATGGCGGTGCACGATGCGGCGAATGCCGCGATGGCCCTGGGAGATGCGGTGCGGCCGGCCGATGCCGCCGGTACGTGGAAGCGGTTGGGTTCCATCGAAGGCGCCGTCGATCCGACTGAGGGGGCAGCACCCCGCCCGTCATCGCGTCTCCGCTCAGCGGCCGCATGTGGGTATTCGTCGCTGACCCGGCGTTCATCGACGTGCCAGGTGAGCGTACCTGGTTGCTGCGGGTCGGCGATCTTCGGCGCGCGGCGGAGGAAAGAGGCGGTAGCGTAAGGGTCGAGCGGGCGCCTATCGAGACGCGACGTGTCGTCGATCCCTGGGGTGAGCTCGGTTCCGCGCAGCGCTACAACGGTGCGATCAAAGCCAAGTTCGACCCTGACTCTGTCCTTAAGCCTGGCTTCTTCGTGGGAGCTTTGTGATTTGCGCGTGCGGGCGGTGTGGCGGTTCGGGTTGGGAATACTAGCGGTTGTACTGGTGGTCGCGGCCGTAAGTAGTTGCGTCTTCTATCAGCCAATCGAGCCTTCGATGCTGTGGCATCCATTCGAGGCCACGGCCTACTGTGATAACGGTTTCACCGCCTCCGGCGCCTGGGTCCGAGACGGAATCGTGGCGGGCGATCCCCGGGTATTGCCGTTGGGCAGCGTAATCGATGTGAGGATCGACGAAGACGTCCGCGAGAAGCAAGAGGTGATGGACACCGGCGGCAAGATTAAGGGCTACATCATCGACATCTGGATGCCGAGTTGCGAGGAAGCCGTTGCGTTCGGACGTCGCGAGGTGAAGGTCAGGGTACGTAAAAAAGGCGAATTGCGAAGCTAGGCCGAAAACAGCGAGAGTGAGCGAGTGAAGATCTATACGCGTAAAGGCGATTCCGGTGAAACTTCACTGTTTGGTGGAGAGCGAGTCACCAAGGACAACCAGCGCGTCGCGGCGTACGGCACCGTAGATGAACTGAACAGCGCCCTGGGGCTTGCCATAGCCGCCCTGCCGCAGCCGTTGCAGGACTGGCGGCCCGCGCTCGTAAAGATCCAGTCCGACTGTTTCACCATCGGCTCCATTCTCGCCACGCCCAAGAGCGGTGCGGCCAGGCCGGAGCATATCCCGGCACTTTCGGAGCGCCGGGTCGAGGATCTCGAGGACGCGATCGACAGGCTCGACGAGGAGCTGCAGCCACTCAAGGCCTTCGTACTCCCAGGCGGCAGCGAGTCCTCGGCGGCCGTTCATCTGACACGCAGCATCTGTCGCCGCGCTGAACGATGTGTCGTCACTCTGGCTCAGAGTGAGGAGGTTGAGCCGGTGATCATCAAGTACCTGAATCGACTCTCCGACTTCCTCTTCACTCTCGCCCGGGCCGCCAACGCGCGTCAGGGCGTGGCCGATGTGGAGTGGCACCCTTCGACAGAGTCATGACGACCATGCGCCAGCGCTTCGAGCTCGAGAACAGAGAAGGCGATCCCATTCGTGGCGACGTGTGGTCAAGCGGCGACGCCGGTTCCGATGGCGCGATAGTCGTCTGCCACGGCTTCAAGGGCTTCAAGGACTGGGGCTTCTTTCCGTACGTTGCGGAACAACTCGTCTCCCGAACCGGACTTCCGGTGATTACGTTCAATTTCTCCGGGAACGGAGTGGGCCCGGATCTGGAGAACTTCACCGAGTTGGACAAATTCGAGCGCAACACTTTCAGCAAAGAGCTGGACGATCTTCAGGTCGTGCTCGCTGAAGCCGAGACGGGTCGTCTACCCGGACTGGGGCCTCGTAGGCGCTTCGGGTTGCTCGGGCACAGTCGCGGCGGAATCTGCTCCGTGATCACGGCCGCGGAGGATCCTCGCATCCGAAGCGTGGTCACCTGGAACGCCGTTGCCCACATCGACCGCTGGAGCGACGAGCAGAAGGTCGAGTGGCGGCGCGAAGGCCGCATCGAGATTCTCAACGCTCGTACTCGCCAGATGATGCCGCTCGGAGTTGTGTTGCTGGAGGACTACGAGAGGAATGCCGAGCGATTGAACGTGCTGGAGGCGGCGTCGGGACTTCGCGTGCCCTATTTAGTGGTTCACGGCGCCAACGACGAGTCGGTGGGCATTGCCGAAGGTGAGCGGCTTGCCCGAGCCGGGCCGGCTGAGACAACCCGCTTCGAACGTATTGAAGGCGGCGGCCACACGTTTGGGGCCGTACATCCATTCAAGGGGACGACAGAACATCTGACGCGTGTGATCGACCTGACCGCAGATTGGCACGCGGAGAATCTGTGCTAGGAACAACGCGCGATCTACAGGAGGCGTGATGCAGCTGAGCGAATACCAGAAGCTGGCTCACCGCACGAGCTTGAATACGCGCTACGGTGACGACGAACAGATGGGTCGCCTCATCTATCCGACGTTGAAGCTAGCCGGCGAGGCCGGGGAGTTCGGCGAGAAAGTCGGCAAACTGCTGCGTGACAAGGGCGGGCGCATCGACGCGGAGGACCGGCGGGCACTCGCCGACGAGTTGGGCGATGTGTTGTGGTACGCCGCGGAAGTGGCGACCGTGCTCGACGTCGACCTCGACGACGTGGCGCGACGGAACGTGGAGAAGCTGCAAGGCCGGGCGGAGCGTGGTGTTCTGCAAGGCAGCGGCGACGATCGCTAGACCCTCGGTTCTGGGGGTCGGAGTCGCTCGAGAAGGGAGACTTGACGTGGGTTCGTGTATCGCGAAGCGCTCTTCGTTTTCAGCACTGCTGACAGTCGCTCTTGTTGTCGGTTGCTCGGATTCGCGGGTCCGCAGCGATGTCGGCGGCCCGGCGGAACTACAAGACGCCGTCAGTCATCTGCTCAGCGAGTCCGAGAAGGCGTGGAACGGGGGTGACCTGGCGGGTTTTCTCGTCTGGTACAAGCAAGGATCGGAAACCAGCTTCCTGAGCGCGAGCGGTCTGACCCGCGGCTGGGAGACGGTCCGCGAACGTTATGCGCCCCGGTTCGAGGACGGCGCTCAGCGCGATTCGCTGCGTTTCGAAGAGCTGGAGACGCGACCGCTCGCCGGCTGGCTGGGTCTGGCCACCGCCCGCTACGTGCTGTTTCAGGGCGACTCGATTACATCACACGGAGTTTTTACTCTGGTCCAGCGCCTAATTGAGGCTCGCTTCGAGAGTCGCTTTGCTGGCTTGCGCGATCTTTACGCACTCCTGCAGCACGGGATTCTTGTCGCCGCCAAAGCGCGACTCGATCTCATCGTAGGCCTCTACCGCCAGGCCGGGGCTGTGGAGCTGGACCAGCGCCGCAGCCTTGTTGAGAAGTGCCCTGGACGCCCGCTCGCGCAGCAGCGGATCGGCGGAATCACCCCAGCGGGCCACGACTTCGTCGAGAACCGCCACGGCCTCGGCAACCCGGTCGAGCTCGGCCAGCGCGACCCCCTTGTTGATCAGCGCCTTGCCGACGGCCTCGTTGAGCGTCCGTTCGGTCTCGCCTGCGAAGCGGTCCAGGATCTCGTCGTATACGGCGATCGCATCCTCGAGGAGTTCGTGCCCGGCCAAGCTGGCACCCTTGTTGAACAGTGCCCGCACGGCGTTCTCCCTCAGCCCCAGATCTCCCGACCCTCCCGTGCGGACGATCAGGTCGTCGTAGACGGCGATCGCCTCTTTCCAGCGACCGACCTGGGCCAGAAGGACTCCCTTGTTGAAAAGGGCGCTGTTCAGCTTGAGCTGTGCGGCGGCACGATAGATGTCCTGGTCCCCCAACTCATCGCCGAGGCTTATGACCAGGTTGTAGGCGTGCAGTTCTTCTCGCGAGTTGTCGGCCAGGCCCGCGGCGGCCGCCAGCAGAGCGTCCATCAGGAAGGCCAGCTGCTGCGGCTCTAATTCCTCGCGTGAGATTTCGGAAGCTACGTGTATGGCGTCCTTGAACAGACCCTGTTTCAGGGCTTCGTGCAGCGCATCCTGCGGTCCACCTTCACTACCCATCGATCCACCCCTATCCCCTCTCGCCGTTCGTGTAATCGCTGACGACGTAGTAATATAGTGCCGCTCGACCGTTCGTGACCACCGCCGTGTGCGTTAGAGGCGGAGCTAGCCTCGACGCGATGCGGCCGGTCAGACTCGTAATCCGCGGAGGTGCCCATGCTGACTCCCATTGCGCTGGCGTTGACGGCGATCGTGCAGGCCGGCGGATCTGGTGCTCCTGTCGACACCGTTTACTTCAAGCCCGAGGTGGCCCAGCCGACTTTTGCCGTGCGAGAGCCCGTTCTACGCATCAGGCCGGGAACCGTGCTGATCTCGAACACCAACTTCGGCGCCTACTTCACGGAGGAAGGCGGCGCATTTCCCGGCGAGGTGGGCCCCATCTTCATCGAGGGGGCAACGACCAACGACATCCTGGTTGTTAAGATTCATAAGATCCAGCCGAACCATGAATTCGCGGCCTCGCGCATTTACTCAGACTTCGGCGGCCTCGCCTCCGACGCGCGCACGCGCATGCTGAACGACCCGATACCCGAGCGGCGATATCTCTGGACGATCGACCGCGAGAAGATGACGGCCAGCACCGAGCTGCCCGACAGCCGCCTGCGCGAGCTGACCATCGACCTGCAGCCGATGCTGGGGCGCGTCGCGGTGGCGCCGCGAGGCGCGGAGGCGTTCTCCGGCCTCTGGCCCGGAGATTTTGGCGGCAATATGGACGCGCCGGAGGTGCGTGAGGGGGCGACCGTCTACCTGCCGGTCTTCCACGACGGGGCCTACTTCTATTTCGGCGACGGCCATGCGCGTCAGGGCCACGGCGAAGTAGCGGGAACGGGACTTGAGACATCGATGGATGTGGTGCTGGAGATCGATCTCATCAAAGGCAAAGCGATCAACTGGCCGCGCATCGAAGATGATGAATTCATCATGGTCGCTGGCAGCGCCCGACCGCTCATCGACGCCTTTCGACTTGCGCATATAGAGCTGATCGAGTGGCTGGAGGACGAGTACGGATTCGGCCGCTGGGATGCCTACGAGCTCGTCGGTCAGGTAGGGGAGTCGACGGTTGCGAACATCGTCGATCCGATCTACACCGTGGTGGCGAAGTTCCCAAAGCGCTTCTTGCCGGAGTAGAAACGCCGAAGCGCGAACTTACGTAGTAAAAGGGAAACGCAGGTAATTCCATGGAACACGCCGTTCTCTGGGGGGTTGTTGTGAGATCCCTGCCCGGGCGCTAACATGGGCCGCTTGGCACTTTTGTAACCTAGAATCTGTGATGAATACATGACTGACCGTGCTGCTGGAGGCCTCTCGGAATCGAGCCGCCGTGGATATATCACCCGGGTCCTGGTGGTCTATCTCGGTGCCTCGTACGCCGTGCTGGAGATCGTCGATATCTTTATCGATCAGTTGGGCTTGCCTAGCTGGTTCTTCCCAGGTGTGATAGTCCTCCTGCTGGTTGGGCTGCCCATCGTCGTGGCAACCGCGCTGGTGCAGAGCCGCAGCCGAGCCGGCCCCCGGGAGCGGGACAGCGAGATTGGAGCGGTAGGTCCGGTCGCGGCAGAGAGCGCGGCCGACCAAGTCGTCGCCGCCAAGCCAGATCTGTCGCGGCCGCGCGGGCATTGGCTGACCTGGCGCAAAGCGATCGTCGGTTTCGTGGCGGCCTTTGCCCTGTGGGGGCTCGTGGTCGCCGTGTACATGACCACGCGTGCCTTAGGCATTGGCCCGGTAGGCTCGCTCGTGGCGGCCGGCGTCATCGAGGAGCGAGAACGCATCATCCTGGCCGACTTCGAGAACAACACCGACGATCCCCTCTTGGGCCGGGCGGCAACCGAGGCGTTCCGCATCGATCTCAGCCAGTCCACCGTCGTGAACGTAGTCGGCTCGGGGTCTGTCGATCGGGTCCTGATCCTCATGCAGAGAGACCCGGGTCAGCCACTCGATGAGGCCCTGGCTCGCGAGGTCGCGATCCGCGAGGGGATCAAGGCGGTCGTGGCAGGAGAAGTCACGCCGGTGGGCAGCGGCTACGTTCTGTCGGCCCGCCTCGTCGGCGCCCAGGACGGCCGTGTGTTGGCGGCGTCGCGTGAAACGGCGCGAGACTCCACCGCGATCATCGGAGCCATCGACAGGCTATCCAATGGATTGCGGGAGCGGGTCGGCGAGTCGCTGAAGACGATCCGGCAAGGCGAACCCTTGGACCACGTGACCACCGCATCGCTCGAAGCGCTGCGAAAATACTCCCAGGCGGTGCGAGTCATCGAGATGGGCGAGCACGAACGCGCCGTGACCTTGCTGGAGGAAGCGGTGGCGCTCGATACCGCCTTCGCCATGGCCTGGAGGAAACTAGGCGTCACGCTGGGTAATCTGGACAGAAATCGCGCCCGAGAGATAGAGGCGCTCACCCAAGCCTACCAGCACCGGGACCGTCTGTCCGATCGCGAGCGCTACATGACCGAGGGGAGCTACCATCACGGTGTGACGCGGGACAGTGAAAAAGCTGCGGCGGCCTACCAATCTCTGCTTGATGTCTATCCCGATGAGCCCTGGGCGATGAACAATCTGGCGCTCGTTCTTCTGGAGAATCGCGACTACCGTCAGGCGGCCCGCCTGTACGAACGGGCCATCGAGATCGACTCGGCTGGCGCGCTGTATTACGGCAATGCCGTGGTCGCCCTCTTCGCGCTAGGCGAGACGGGGCGGGCTGAGTCGGTCCACGCGCGGCATATCGAGAAGTTCCCCGATCATCCGACCGCGCTCGCCGAGGACGTGGCGCTGGCAAGCGCCCAGTTCGACTACGACTTGGCCGAGGAGCGGCTCCAGGCGGCGTTGGAAACGCCAACCACGAACCGGCTCACCAACCTCATGCTCGGCTTCAATCAGGCGCAGCTGGCAGAGATACGAGGCCAGCTCGGTGAGGCGGAGCGCGTGCTGGAGCGGGGCATGGCGGCCTTCGAGCAGCAAGGTGACCTGGCGAACTATGTGGGCCTGGCGACTCGGATCGCTTTCTACGATCTGATGCTGAGAGCTCGGCCGGATCGCGCGTTGCAGAGAGTCGAAGACGCGCTGGCGCGGCACCCGCTGGAGGAGATGGATCCTCTCGACCGACCTTACGACCTGCTGGCGACGTTCTACGCCTTGGCGGGCCAGGACGAGGAGGCGCGAGCGATGTTGGACGCGGCCGCCTCCGTCGATGACCCAGAGGAGGACGAACAGAACGTCCAGAACGCCATCGCACGCGCCCTGCTCGCCGCGCGCGCCGGC
>JBDHAI010000254.1:0-4163 GCA_039588155.1 Gemmatimonadota bacterium
CTCGCTGGGCCCGTACTCGGACGGCGGCAGGCCCGTCGCTCCTGTACCTGAAGAGCCACCCGGACCACCGCCCCAGCGGACTGCGAACCTGAGGCTCCCGGCCCAACCGCGGCGATCACCGCTCCGCAGGTCCCAGAAGCCATGGAAGCCTCCGTCTTCGGCCAGGTAGCTGGCCTCGAGCGCCAGGCCCATCCAGGAGAGGGGGTTCCATTCCATGCCGAGACCTGCATACCAAAGCGCGGCGAATTCCGGCGAGCTCGCCGGCTGCAGAGCCAGGCCCACGCCGCCGAGCGCGTAGGGCACGAGGACGCGCGCCCCGCGGAAGAGGCTGAGCTCCGGGGCGAGGCCGTAGAGCGAATTGTCCGACGAGACCGCATCGACGACCGCGAGGCCGCGGAAGTTGAACGACAAAGGGCCCCAGAAGCGACGTCCCAGCCCGACCGAGTAAAGAGCGGGGTTGGAGCCGGCCACGGCCCAGCTACCGACCTGCAGGTCAACGGCGCGCTGGGCGTGCGCGGCTGCGGGGTGCAGCGTGCAGAGGAGCGCCAGCCCCAGCACCCTGCGGTGCCCGCGGTGACCGAGCCATGAAGTCGAAATGCCGATGCCTCCTGAGCCTGAGGGTGATGTGCGTGTCCCTAGGCCGGACGGTGTGCGACGAACTCAGGGCGGGTACGAGAGGGGGTGACCGTTCCTTTGACCCGACAAAGGTAATTGAGGTTCCCCGTCCAATCAACGACGCTCCAGGGGGAGCGCGCGGCCGTCGACCGTGGCCGCGTGGGCCAACAACGCCAGCGCCGCGAGGGTGGGTGCCACATCCACGGTGTAGGCGCGATCGTGAGAGACGCCGGGCTCGATTCCCCTGCCCATGAACAGGATGGGCACCTCGCGGTCGTAGCGATGCGACGACATGTGCGTCGACGGCGCCGTCCAAAGCTGGCTGTTCTCCGCGAACTCCACCACGATCCCCCAGTTGGCGGGGTGCGCATCACCCACGTTTCCCGCCAGTACATCACGCGTCCAGAGCGGAAAGGGCGTCGGGCGACCGGGTACGTAGCTGTTGCGGTAGATGCGCAGGATCTCATCCGCCGCCCCTTCACCGGCCAGCTCCGCCTCCGTCATAGCCCGGGCAATCCATTCGCTGCGCTCCAACGCACCAGCGATCCTAGCAGGCAGGTCTTCTTCGCGGCCATCGTAAGCGGCCACGAAACGCTCGATCTCAGCCAACACCGTGGCGATCTCCGCTTCCGACACGCGGCGGGCGGTCCGACCCTGCTCAAGCTCGTACTCCACGACGTTCTGAGCGCCGTGATCCGCGGAAAGCGCAACGACGTAGTTGTCTTCGCCCACGTAGGTGTCGAGAGCATCGAGGAGCGTGCCGATCAAGCGATCGAGCCGTACGACGATGTCGAGCTGTTCCTGACTACGCGGCCCGTAGTCATGCCCGATGCGGTCGGTGGACTTGACCGCGATGGCGAGGAAGTCGGTCGCCTCGCGTTGGCCGAGCGCGAGTGTACGCACCGCAGTCTCAGCGAGCTCGAAGAGAGCCTCGTCAGCGAACGGGCTGTTGAAGAACCAGCGGTTGTACGTCTCCCGGTTCGTCTCTTCCGGATCGTAGCCGCCGGTGTAGGGCTCGTCGCTTCCGATCACGTCTGCAAAGGCGTGGGGAAATGTAGTATGCACGCCGTCGCCTTCGTATTCGGCGGCATCGGCTCGCGCCAGATGGCGGTGGCCGTCGGGCACCGAGCTGTTCCACACCCGATTCGCCTGAAACCGCGGCATCGCCCGTTCGTTGAACTCCCGCACCCAACCGGGCAGCGTCGACCGGAAGTAAGTTGAAGTGACGAAACGGCCCTGCGATGCGGAGAGCCAGTAGGCGTGGTTCCGCGCCTCGTCGTCAAGTGCCTTGCCACCGTAGACGAGCGCCAACTGCGGGCCGGTGCTGAGCGCGACCGTGCGCGCGTCAGGGTGGGCGTCGCGAACCCAATCGGCGAGGCCTGACGCTATCAGGTTCCTTGGGGAGACGCCCAACGCGGTGGAGTCGCCGAGGATCCGCTCGCTCGTGTCGCGCACCACGAAGACGCGCCGCTTCTCGCCGTTGGGCAGCGACTCCAGCCAGGCGTTCGACGTTATGCCGTGCGTTCTCGGGTGTGCGCCCGTGGCCAGTGTGGTGTGGCCGGGGTACGAGAGGGTGGGCGCGTGGTCCACGAGTGCGCGCGGGTACCGGCGCCCGTTGTCCAGCAGGCGCCGGAAGCCGGCAGTGAACGCGGGGTCGTAGCTCTCCAGGTAGTCGGATCGAAACTGATCGAGCGCGATCAGCACAAGCAGCCTCGGTCGATCGGTCTCACGCCGGGCAGAGGAACGATCGCAACCGGCGAGCCACGATGCCGCCAACGCCAACCCCAGCCAGCCAACTCGGAGGATCGCTCTCATCGCAACTGCCTTACCGCGTCTGACCTTGGACGATGCCGTTCCGAACCGCCACCTCCGCCGCGCCGGCGTTGGGGTCGGGCTCCAGACCGTATTCGAAGCGAGCGCGCGTGCGGATTTGCGATTGACCCGTCACCCGTTCCCCAGCACGTAGGACCTCGACGGTGAACGGCGTGCCCAGCGAGTCGGCGTAGGTCCTGCGGAAGCGATCGGCCCAACCCTCACCTTCGACTTCTATGCCACCGACCCGGAGCAGCTGATCCCCCGATTGGAGGCCGGCCTCGGCGGCGGAACTTTCGGGAAGCACGCCTTCGATCAAGATGCTGCCTTGCTGGCCGTAATCCATGAAAACACCGAGCACCGGCTCGAAGATAGTGTCGACATGAAAGGTCATCCCGGCCAGCGCCAGAACGTCTCGGTAAGGGAGCGGCTCTCGACCGTCGATGTGATCGCGATAGAACGACTGTACTTCTTCGACGCCGATGTGCTCGCCGACGTAGGCCAAGAAGTCCTCGGTAGCGAAACCGCGGCCGCGCTTATAGTGCTCGTGGTAGAGCCGGTACATCACATCATCCAGACTGTGCCGATTGTCCGTAGCGCTACGGATCTTGATGTCGAGTAACAGCGCGATCAGCGACCCCTTGCCGTAATAGTAGCCGCTCCCGATGGGCAGCGGCTCGATCCAGGCGGCCAGGCTGATATCCTCGACCGACTCTTGGTAGGGCTCGCCTTCGACACCATCGATGTTGTTCTGCATGGTGGACCAGAACGCACGCTCGCCGCGAAGCTCGGTGCGCGTCAGAATGAGAGGGCCGTAGTAACTCGTGAAGCCCTCGGAAATCCAGAGGAGCGGCGAGTACTGCTCGCGCTGGTAGTCGTAGGGCCACATCTCCGCCGGCCGGATCCGCTTCACGTTCCAGGCGTGGTAGTACTCGTGAGAGAGAAGACCCAGCGGAACGCCAGATTGGTTCGGATTGCTGAAGCCACTCGCTGCGACGATGTCGAGGTGTGAGTTGGCGTGCTCCAGACCGCCGCTCGATCGGGCCGGGCCGGAGTATGCATAGACGAACGTGGTATAGCGGTCGTACGGCGGCGCGCCGAACAGGTCGTGCGAGTAGTCGGCGATCCGCTGCAGCGCATCGAGCGTGATTTCCCAAGCTCGACCCGACATCACGTCCGCTGGATACACCGCCAGCCGAGTCCAGCGGCCGTCCGCCTGGACACTGTCGATGGCGAAGCGGCCGACGAAGGTCGGGTTGTCCACCAGTTCGTGGAAATCGGCCGCCGCGTACACGCCCGGCTCATCGGTATCGCTCAGCTCCGTCGCCACCCGCCAACCTTCGGGCAGCTCGAAACGCACCCGGGCCGGGTGATCGTAGCCGGACTCCGGGAAGACGAAGAGGTTGGTGCCGTTGAAGAACCCGAAGTCGGACTCAAGGACGCTGCCGTCCAGCGACAGGTTGTCCGCCAAAAAGTCGTAGCTCACTCGAACACTGGAAGTCCGAGAGGAATGAATCCTCCAAGTGTCCTTGTCCGCCCGCTCCCAGCGAAGCGGCGATCCGTCCTCTGCATAGGCTTTGAAGTTGCGAGTGTAACGCGCGTAGTCCCTGATCTCGTAGTACCCCGGCGTCCAGGTGGGCAACGAGACGAGGGTGGCAGCACCGCTGGCCGGCACAACGGCCTCGACGTGATAGAGCTGCGTGGCCGGGTCGTCGACTCGAATCAGGTAATTCAGA
>JBDHAI010000255.1:0-4143 GCA_039588155.1 Gemmatimonadota bacterium
CAAATCTCGTGATGGTGCAAAGATCCCGATGTTCTTGACCTACAAGAAAGGCATCCAGTTGGATGGCTCGAACCCTGCCTACCTATACGGATACGGCGGGTTCAACATCAGCCGAACGCCTCGCTTCTCCACTAGCTTGCTCGTCTGGCTCGAGATGGGCGGGGTTTACGCCTCGACGAACCTGCGAGGTGGTGGCGAATACGGCGAGGAATGGCACCGTGCCGGCATGCTGGAGAGCAAGCAGAACGTTTTCGATGACTTCATCGCGGCCGCCGAGTACCTCATCGACGAGGGTTACACCTCGACGCCGAAGCTGGCTATCGGCGGCGGCTCGAATGGCGGCCTGCTGGTCGGAGCGGTGATGACGCAGCGGCCGGAACTGTTCGGCGCCGCGCTTCCTGCTGTCGGCGTCATGGATATGCTCCGATTCCATAAGTTCACGATCGGCTGGGCTTGGGTGTCGGACTACGGCTCCTCGGAGGATCCCGAGATGTTCCGGCATCTCTACGCCTACTCGCCGTACCACAACCTTCATCCGGATAAGTACCCGGCCACGATGGTGACCACGGCCGATCACGACGACCGCGTGGTGCCCGGCCATTCGTTCAAGTTCGCGGCACGCCTGCAGGAGATGCAGATGGGCGATGCCCCTGTCTTGATCCGTATCCAGACCAAAGCGGGTCATGGGTCCGGTAAGCCCACCACCATGATCATACAGGAGCAGGCGGATCGCTGGGCGTTCTTGGTGAAGAGCCTGGGCATGAGTTACGCCCCGGAGGCGACGTTCGAGTAACTCCAGTCCGGCGAATCGTTTCGGCGGCCGCGCTCGAGTCATCGGGCGCGGCCGCCTGGCGTTGTGAGCCAGAACACTAGGGGCCATCGACATTTCCTTGCCGTGCTCGATGCCCGGAGTGTACCTTAGATAATCCGGCCTAGCCTCGGATTCGACAGGCAGCGCTCGCATCGGGAGGACATCCATGCGCACGGTGTCCTTTGGCATCGTCCTACCGCTCGCACTGGCGTTGGCGGGCTGCGCCAAGCCTGCCCTCGTCGATGCAGACGGCCAGCCTCTGAGCCAACCGTTGCTCGTCGCTTCGATCGATAACGGCTGGGTCGCCGTCGATTCCAGTCAGTCAGGAATCCGTGCCGTTCTCGAGTTACGCACCGAAGAGCGCGGAAGCGATAGGCGCGGGCTCGAGCTCTTTGGCCTCCAGCTTCGCTTCGCGAATGATCTCATTCCACCATCGCGCCTCCAATGCCAGGATCCCACGACCTGCCGGATGGTATCGAAGCCCGTGGCTAGTCCGGAGGAAGGCGGCTACGAGGAGTCGGCGGATCCGCGTGAGGAAGCGGTCACGGAAGTCTGCATTAACATCGTGCGCGCGGAGTTCGAGCTGCCGCGCGCTCCGACACCAAGCGATTCGGTGGCGCTGATCGTCGGCGAGTCGACCACGCTACTCCGGTGGCGGCGCTGATCGTCGTATAGCCCAGCCCAAACACCCCGGAGCTTGCTTCTCGGCCGCCGCTCGGGCATCTTCCGGGCGTCCAAATACTCGGAGTCCCTGCGAATGGAGTGCAGCCCCGCACTTGCACGCGACAGGCTGCACTTTTTTTGTGCTGGGGCATACATAAAGAGGAGAAGAGACATGCTGAAGAAGACGATCCTTCTGGTCCTCGCGGGTGCCTTTCTGGCGGCGCCAGCCGCGGCCCAGGAGCTGGACGAGGTCCTCGACAACTACTACGAGGCCGTCGGTGGCGTCGATGCTTGGAAGTCGGTGCAGACGATGACGGCGACCGGGACGATGATGATGGCCGGGATGGGGATTGAGGCTCCGTTCGTCGTCACGTCGAAGCGGCCGAACAAGGTCCGTCTCGAGTTCACCTTCCAGGGGATGACGGGAGTCCAGGCGTACGACGGCGAGACGGCGTGGATGCTGATGCCGTTCATGGGCAACCCCGACCCGGAGGTCATGCCGGATGACATGGCCAAGGACGTGATCGATCAGGCGGACCTCGACGGCTCGCTGATTGGATACAAAGAGGACGGTCATCAGGTCGAGTTGTTGGGTCAGGAGGATACGGAGGGAACGAGCGCGTACAAGCTGAAGGTCACAAAGAAGAATGGTGACATCGAGATCTATTACCTCGACAGCGAGTATTACATTCCGATCAAGCTCACCGGTAGCCGTGAGCAGCAGGGTCGAGTGATCGAGTTCGAGACCATTCTCAGCGACTACAAAGAGGTGGGCGGTCTGATGATGCCGCATTCGATCGAGGCGAAGCCGAAGGGCGCACCCTCGGGCCAGGTCATCACGATCGAGAGCGTCGAGCTGAACGCGGACGTTGATGATTCGACGTTTGCCATGCCGGTGAAAGAAGGAGAGGGCCAGCAATAAGCTGGCCTACTTCTTAATCAGTAAGTCGGGAGAGGAGCTATGCGTATGCGGCTAGGGCGCATTTGGCGAGTTGGAGTGGTGCTGGCGGCGGTCATGGCGGTTCCTGCGATCGCTGAAGCGCAGATCAAGTTTGAATCCGCCGCGTTCGGTGGCCTGCGAGCGCGAGCGATCGGTCCGGCGGTGATGAGCGGCAGAATCGCCGCCATGGACGCCGTAGCCGTCAACCCTCTGATCGTTTACGTCGGCTCGGCGAGCGGCGGCGTCTGGAAGTCGAAAGACGGTGGATTGCAGTTTGAGCCGATCTTTGACGACCACACTATGTCGATCGGCGCGATCGAGATCGACCCGTCGAACCCGGACATCGTCTGGGTCGGAACCGGCGAGAGCTGGGTGCGCAACAGCGTGTCCGTCGGTGAAGGCGTGTACAAGTCGACGGACGCCGGTGGTACTTGGGAGCACGTGGGTCTCTCTGACAGCGAGCGCATCGCGCGTATCGTCGCCAATCCATTGAACGGCGACGTGGTCTACGTCTGTGCCACGGGCCATCTGTGGAATGAGAACGAGCAGCGCGGCGTCTTTCGCACCGAGGATGGCGGTGAGACGTGGGAAAAGGTTCTGTACATCGATGAAAACACAGGTTGTTCGGACATCACCATCGATCCGCATGCCCCCAATATCCTCTTCGCCGGTATGTGGGAGTTCCGGCGCTCGCCCCATTTCTTCAACTCGGGCGGCCCCGGCAGCGGCCTTTACCGGTCTATCGACGGCGGCGACAGCTGGGAGTTGCTGACGGCCGGGCTCCCCGAAGGCGAGAAGGGCCGCATCGCGGTCGCTGTCTCACCGCCGCAGCCCAGCCGGGTTTACGCGCTAGTCGAGTCGGAGAACACGGCTTTCTACAAATCCGATGACATGGGCGCGACGTGGGAGGAGATGAACACCTCCATGAACGTCGTATCGCGGCCCTTTTACTTCGCGTACATCGTCCCGGACCCGGTAGACCCCGATCGCGTCTACAAGCCGGGATTCCTGCTCACGGTATCGAACGATGCCGGCAAATCGTTCACCTCGCCGTTCAGTTCGAGCGGCTTCAGCGGCGGCAGCGTCCACAGCGACCACCACGCGCTCTGGATCAACCCGGGCAACAACGAGGACTTGATCCTGGGCACCGATGGTGGGGTGTATTTCTCGTACGACCATGGCGGCAGCTGGCGCCTGTCCAAAGCCATCCCGGTCTCGCAGTTCTACGAGATCAGCTTCGATATGGAGATTCCCTATAACGTCTACGGCGGTCTCCAAGACAACGGCACCTGGGTGGGTCCCTCGCGGAGCGCCGGCGGGATTATGTCCAGGCACTGGGAGGTGATCAACGGCGGTGACGGCTTCCATGTCTTCGTCGACCCCAGCGACCCCGACTTCGTATACGTGGAGTATCAGGGCGGTAACGTCTCGCGGCTGCAGCGGTCCACCCGCGAGACGAAGGACATCAAGCCGTACCCGGAAGCGGGCGAGGAGAAGCTGCGTTTCAACTGGAACGCTCCCCTCCACGTGAGCGCGAACAACCCGGGCACCCTGTATCTCGGCTCTCAGTACCTGAATCGGACGCGTGATCGCGGCGATTCGTGGGAGCGCATTTCACCCGACCTTTCGACCAACGATCCGGAAAAGCAAAGGCAGGAGGACTCCGGCGGCCTGACCACCGACAACACCACCGCCGAGAATCACACCACCATAGTCACGATTAGTGAGT
>JBDHAI010000256.1:0-4126 GCA_039588155.1 Gemmatimonadota bacterium
CTAGGCGGACGAGGCCCTGACGCTTCTTCAGAGCCGACTAGGATTACGGCCGCCGCGTCGCCGCCAACCTGGGTATCGATGTCGAGGAGGCGCTTCGTTCCGTCGGTGGAGCCCACGCGGAATCGAGTGCCTGACCTGGAGTACTAGAACCGCTCCTTGGGGAGCTGGATGCAGAGGGCCCTACGTCGCGATCGCCGTAGGGCTCTCTGCATCGATGCGCCTGACAGGATTCGAACCTGTGACCTTCGGCTCCGGAGGCCGACGCTCTATCCAGCTGAGCTACAGGCGCGTCCGGCGATAACGCCAGAAAAGTAATGAGACACCTGCGGGACGGGAAAGGGCGTCGGCGAATAGGCGGAAGCTGCAGCTGATGTCCCCGGTTTTCTTGGCGGCGAGGAGGGCGCACCGCCGGGCTATTGCCAGGCGGATTTTGGTCAACCTAACTTACCAGAACTACGCGAAGCGCTTCTACCATAGATCTCGACGCCAGACAGCCTTCGACCTCGTGCAGAACGAGCCAACCCAACCATCATAGGAGGTGTGTCATGTCGTGGTGCCTACGCTTCGTTGCGTGGCGAGGAGCGGTGCCTGCGATCATTGCCCTCGCCGTTCCGCTGCAGGCAGCCCTCGCCCAGACCGGGACCATCACCGGCCGCGTGACTGACGCCCGATCGGGAGCACCCATACAGGGCGCGACGGTGCAGGTCGTCGGCACGGCGCTGGGGGTGTTCTCCGTGGACGACGGTCAATATACGCTCCAGGTCCAACCGGGAGTGTACACCGTCCGCGCCGCGTCCCTCGGTTACGCGGCCGCAGAACAGGGTGTCACCGTCGGAGCCGATCAAACCGTCACGATCGATTTCACGCTAGACGTGTCGGCGCTTGCCATCGACGAGATCGTGGTCGTGGGTTCTCGAACCGCACGAACGGCGACCGAAACGCCGGTGGCGATCGACGTGATACCGGCCGCGGAGATTACTCAAGCTGGCGAGCTGGAGACGAATCAGATTCTGCGCACTCTGGCGCCGTCGTTCAACGCATCGCATCAGACGATCTCCGACGGCACGGACCACGTTAACCCCGCGAGCCTGCGTGGCCTGGGTCCGGACCAAACGCTCGTTCTGATCAACGGAAAGCGTCGGCACCCCAGCGCGCTCGTTCACGTCAACGGCACGTTCGGTCGTGGCACGGTGGGCATCGACCTGAACTCGATCCCGGCGTCGGCGATTGAGCGGATCGAGATTCTACGCGACGGGGCCGCCGCTCAGTACGGTTCCGACGCCATCGCCGGCGTCATCAACATCGTTCTGAAAGAGCAAACCGAGAAGGTGTTGATCAACGCGACCGGCGGATTCAACCCCGGTACGACGGTCGGAGGAAACAGCACCGGCATCGACGGTGAGACCTTCAGATTCAACGCCAACTTCGGCTTCCGGTTCGGCGGGCGCGGGGTTTTCAATGTCACGGGCGACTTTCTTGACAGGGGTCGCACCAACCGCTCGGGCATCTACACGGGCGCGATATTCGCATCCGATGGAACCGGCGATGAAGCGGAGCTGTCCGCCCGCGGGCTCACGCGCGAAAACTTCAGCATGAAGATCGGGCAGGGCAACGCGACCGTCGGCTCGGTCTTCTTCAACTCCGTTTTCCCGCTTGGACAGTCGGGTGAGTTCTACGCCTTCGGCGGTCTCACGAACCGCAATGGGCAGGCGACCGGGTTCTATCGGCTGCCTTTCCAGGAGGAGCGCGTCGTTTCCGAGCTCTACCCGAACGGGTTTCTGCCCGAGATCGAAACGACAATCGACGACGACGCGATCACCGTAGGTCTGCGTGGCAACAAGAGCGGCTGGGATGTCGACTTGAGCGCGACCACCGGCAACAACCGCTTCCGATTCAATATCGAGAACACGAACAACGCCTCGCAGGGCCCATCGAGCCCGGTCAGCTTCGACGCCGGCGGCTTCCAGCTCCGGCAGACCACCGGCAACGTCGACGCGGTCAAGCTCATCGATACTGGCGGAGCTCTGAAATCGCTCTCGCTGGTTCTCGGTGGCGAGTACCGGAACGAGCGATACACACTGAACGCGGGTGAGCCGGGCTCTTATCTGCTTGGCAACGGCGGTGAGGAGCCGGGCGTCGACTTCGACACCACCTCCAGCGGCTCACCGAAGAGCCCCGGTTCCCAGGTCTTCCCCGGATTCCAGCCCGATAATGAAGTACTGCGAGGTCGCTACAGCATCGGTGCCTACGTCGGTGTCGAGAGCGAGCTGACGGACCAGTTTCTGGTCGACGGGACGGTGCGCTTCGAGGATTACAGCGACTTCGGGACACAGCTCACCGGCAAGCTGGCCGCGCGCTATGAGTTCGTCCCCAACTGGGCGCTGCGCGGTGCCGTCAGCAACGGCTTCCGGGCGCCTTCGCTACCGCAGATCTGGTTCAACAACGTGAGCATCCAGTTCGTATTTGACGCGCTGGGCAACCTGGAGCCGGCTCGCGTTTTGACGGCGAACAACCTGAGCGGCGTGGCCAAGGCTTTTGGTGTGCCGAACCTCGATGCCGAGACCTCGATCAACGTGAGCGGCGGCATCACGACCCGCCCGCTCGACAACCTGACTGTCACCGTTGATGGCTACTACATCGAGATCAAAGACCGGATCGTGCTGTCGAGCCGTTTCAGCAGCGGCGATTCGGACATCGGTGACCAGGTCGGCGACATCCTGGCGCCGTTCGCCGACCAGGGTGTCAGCCAGGCCCAGTTCTTTGCCAACGCCGTCGATACCGAGACCAAGGGCATCGACATTGTGGCGGCCTGGGCGTTACCGGAGGTCGGGCCCGGCGATCTGACGCTGTCCACGGCCTTTAATTTCACCGACACCGAGGTGAAAAAGACGAACGTGCCGCAGTCGATGGCCGACAGGTTCGCCGGCGGCGACCAGCAGGCGGTCGAGCGCATCCTCTTCAATCGCGAGGAGCGCAACAGGCTCGAGACCGCGCTGCCGACGGAGAAGGGGATGTTCCAGGCGCGCTACGCGATCCCGCGCTGGACCTTCACCGGGCGCTACAACTACTTCGGAAGCGTGCTATATCGGCCGGATTGCGGGGAAAACGACTTCAACGCCGCGTGCTCGAACGACGAGGACTTCGGCGCCAAGCATCTCTTCGATCTGGATGTGGGCTTTGAGGTGGTACCCGGCGCAACCGTGGTCGTGGGCGGCGCCAACATCTTCAACACGTTCCCGGATGAGCATGCGGAGGATAAAGGCAACAGAAGCTCCGAGCGCTTCCCGTTCAGTCGACGCGTCACTCAGTTCGGCATCAATGGTGCGTTCTACTACGCGACGCTACGGCTAGCGCTGTAGCCGAATCCCAACGGGAACGGATTGGACGCGAGCCCCGCGGCGCCCTCAAGGCCCGCGGGGCTTCCCGTTAGGGAGACTCACCCAAGGCGCGAGTCACCTGGCTTCTGACATCCTGAACGCGGTCTGCGATAGCCTCGACGCGGAACTGGGTCTCCTTGGCACCGGCCAACTTGCGGGCTTTGGTGCCGAGCTCTCCGACATAGCGCTCCATCTCGAGCAGGAAATCGCCGGCCCCCTCCAGTCGCCATCTCCAGGGATCCGTGCCCCGGTCGCTCGCCAGCAAGTAGGGGAGATTGTCCTCGAAATCAGCGATCGACGCCTCGGCCGAATCGACCCGCGCGCCCAAGGCGATGACCTGTGGCCGGTCGCGCGCCACGCGGCTCAGCCGTTCGGCGAGCCGTGGGTCCGGGATCATCGTCCAACTGCTGTCCGACCACTGGAAGGTGGCCAGCCGCGCGCCGTCTTCGTCCAGCGCGTAGCGTACGTTGTCACCGTTACCCGTCAAGCTGAAACCTAGTGCGACGGTGTCCTCGCGCAGGCCGCTGGTGGTTGCGAAGTAGTACTCGGTGAGATGAAGGCTGGCTTCGGCCCGCGTTAAAAAGGGACGTTCATCGGCGCACGCCGCGACGACGAAACCGCACAACAGGAGTGGAAGTGGAGCCGAGGGGAGTCGAACCCCTGACCTCTTGAATGCCATTCAAGCGCTCTCCCAACTGAGCTACGGCCCCATCAGCTGGTAGTTATAAGTGATAAGTTATAAGTAATAA
>JBDHAI010000257.1:0-5830 GCA_039588155.1 Gemmatimonadota bacterium
CCTCCACACAGCTCCGCCACAGTCTACTGTTCCCGCGCCAACCGCTTCGCGAGACCAGGCGCCGCCGCTCCTCAGGCGTGTACCAGACATCCGCCGGATCTGCCGGCTGCGTGAGGCCGAGGACGTCGCGGCAGGAATGTAGATCGCCGAGAAAGCAGAACTTCGCGGAGCGGGAGTCCGCCGTGGCCAGCGAAACGCACACGCGCTCGCGCCACCCACGCGCCAGCGGCTCGAAGGGAAGCTCGGCGATGAACGTTCCGCCGGGATCGAGCCGCCGGGCGAGCAGCCGACCGACGGCGCGCTGAACCGAACCATCGAGGCCCAGGCAGGCGGGGCAGCTCGGACAACGCTCCCGCGCGCCGCGCGCTAAGAAGGTACTGCACTGGAGCTCGTCGATTCCGGGGCGCGGGGCGTACGGTAGCCCCAGGTAGAAGACGAATTCCTCGACCACTTCGCCCGAACTCTCGAGCCTCAACGCCGCCTCGACCGTCGGCCATTCACGGCGAGCCGCGTCCTCGACCATCTCCACGTATTGGGGCGTCGTGATCACCACGAGCCGGCCCACGCGCACCGTGTCGAGCTCGGACAACAGCCGCTCGTTCCACTCTCGCCTTTCCAGCTCGATCTGCTCGAGTGCCCGCGTTAGTCGGTCGACACGTGCCCGGTACTCCTCCACCGTCTGCCCGAGTGCAGGCGCGGTCGCAGCGATCGTAGCGACCGCGCACGACAGAGCACCCAGCAACGCGCGCGCTCTAGACATCGATGAGCATCCAGCGTCCGGTGAAAACGGTCATCGGGCCTGGAGTCCTGGTGAGCCATGCCCAGACTTCCCTGCTGACGCTCAGCTCGGCCCCGGCGGCTTGCAGAAGCACATCGAAAGCGATCAAGGCCGCCACACCCCCGAGCACAAAGGCCGCGGTGCGCGCTGAACCGGCAGAGATCGCGAAGAAGACGCCGTAGGCTACAAGGGCGGCGAGGCCAAAACGCAGCGCCAGGGTGTTGGGGTAAGCCCGCAGGGTTGGAGGTATCGGTGCGGCGGCCGTCGCTACCAGGGAACCCACCCACAGCGCGACGATGGGCGCAGCCAGCAGCACGGCACCGGCGGCAAAGCGGAACAGCGCGTAGCGCCAGCGCTCGATCGGGAGCGAGAGCGCGTAGACGTGACCTCCGCGGTGATCCTCCCGCCACGCCGTAACTGCCATCAGGAGCCCGAGCGCGGCAGCGAGGGCGGGAAACCAGACCGCCCAGCCCCCGACCGATTGCAGCACCCACGCGGCGTATCCCAACTCGCCCGCTCTCTGGACAGAAAGCACGGGCAGACTGAACGCGATTATCACGCCCGGCAGCAGCGCTAGCCGTGTCCACTTCCACTGCGTGTAGAGGATCACCCTGAACATTGCTTCTTCCCTCACTGCTTGGGAGCCCTGGCCGTCCGCAACAGCTCCACGAAACCTTCCTCGAGATCCAGGTCGATGACCTCTCTGAGCGTGGCGCCGACTCCCTCGACGTAGCTCTTCATCGGCGCCTCCCAACCTCGGACAACCCAGAGCTCCGCCTCCGTGACTCCGTCGCCGGCCTCACGCGACAGAAGAACGAACGGAGGATCCTCCAGCGTGGCCGGAGCGCCGACGACCCGCAGGCGCTTAATACCTTCCTTGAAGTCCTTTATCGGCATGTCGGCCACCATCAAACCGTCGTCCATGAAGCCGATCCAGTCGCAGACGCGCTCGAGCTCGTGCACGAGGTGGCTCGAGATGAAAACGGTTGCGTCCTGTTGCGATACGTAGTCGACCAACGCCTCGAGGATTTCGCGTCGCACCACCGGGTCGAGGCCTTCGGTCGCCTCGTCCAGCACCAAAAGCTCCGGAGTCTGAGCCAAGGCCAGCACCACCATCAGCTGGCCGGTCTCTCCCTTCGACAGACGAGCAACGCGCAGGCTCCGATCGAGCCCGAACCCCCGAACCAAATTCTCCGCGCGTCCACCGTCCCAGGTCGGATAGAAGGCCGAGTGATAGTCCAGCGTCTCGTCCACCGTGAGACCGGGGTACAGGTGGGGTCGCTCAGGGACGAACCCGACTCGCAACAGCACGCGGTGGATACTGGCAGGTATCGACTCGCCGAGCACTGTAATCTCACCCTCCTGAGCCCGGAGTTGGGCAAGGATCAGGCGAATCGTCGTTGTCTTCCCCGCCCCGTTCGGTCCAAGAAACCCGTAGATCGAACCGCCTGGGATCCCGAGGTTCAGGTCTCTAATCTCGAACCTCTTTCCCAATCGGCGGCACACACCGCGCGTTTCGATAGCGTAAGTCATTACGCCGTCCCTCCCAGCTCTCGCTGCAGCGCCCCGGCTATCTCATCGCCGTCGAGGCCCACGCGCGCGGCCTCTTTGAGCAGAGCGCGGACCAGACGTTTGGCCTGCTCCGATCGCGCCTGCTTGCGCCTCGCACCTCCGACCTCGCGCACGAACGTGCCCGCACCTTGACGCATCTCTACGAAGCCCTCGCGCTCCAGCTCGCGATAGGCCTGCACGACGGTGGCGGGGTTCACCCGGAGCCGTTTCGCCAGTTGCCTGACCGACGGCAGAACGTCGCCGGGGGCCAACTCAGCCGCCGCCACCGCCGAGCGGATCCGCGTGGCGATCTGGTCGTAGAGTGGAATCGGGCTTCTGGGGTCTAAGTGTTCGAACATGAAGGCCGCTAGTGTATTGGTTTACCCATACAATGATACACCGTGGGCTCGCCGCGGTCAAGGGCCGAAAGGCCTTCGCCGACCCACCGCGTCGAGGGTAGTGGAAGAACCGGTTGTTGATCCGGCGTAGGGTCGGGGGCATATTCCGGCGATCTAAAACGGAGTCCCTCGTCGCGAACGGGATCATGTCGCGTTTCCGCAAGCTCATAGTCGAGGCGCATCGTCGCTCGCTCTGGCAGGTGCTGCTCATCTACCTGGGCGCGTCGTACGCCGTCCTCGAAGCGGTCGATCTTTTCACCGAGCGATTTGGTCTGCCGGCCTGGTTCTTCCCAACGGCTGCCATCCTTCTCTTGATCGGGCTCCCGATCGTGGTGGCGACGGCACTGGTCGAGACTGGGGACGCGTCGGCTCGCGAAATGCGGGGCGCTGCCGGAGCCGAAGGCACGGAGGGGCCTGGGTACGCGCCGCAGCATGCCGGTCGACACGTCAGACGCCGACTGACCTGGCGCAACGCCATCGCCGGCGCCGTGGTCGCCTTCGCGCTATGGGGAGTGGTCGCTGCTGGCTGGCTGCTTCTGGGAGGTGGGCCGCCGGGCCGTGAAGGCGTCGCCGCCGCCGGGCTAGATCCAGACGTCGTCGCCGTTCTCCCCTTCCGCGTCGCTGGTGCCGACCCGGCGATCGTCTACCTGAGGGAGGGGATGGTCGATCTTCTGGCCGCGAAGCTCACCGGCGAAGGGGGCCCCCGGGCCGTCGACCCGAGAGCGGCTATCTCCGCCTGGAATCGCGCCGGCGGCTCGAGTGACGCCGACCTCACAGAGGCAGCCGCCCTCGAGCTCGCCCGGTCTCTGGGTGCCGGTCGCGTTCTGCTCGGCGGGCTGGTTGGAACGGCCAGGCAGGTGGTACTCAACGCGTCGCTCCTCACGGTCGATGAAAGCGATCGCGGCGTCCAGGCGAGCGTCGAAGGTTCGACCGACAGTCTGACGGCGCTGGTGGACGGGCTCACCGCGCAGCTTCTGGCGCTTGGGGCCGGCGAGTCGGGACAGCGGCTCGCCTCGTTGACCAGCACATCGCTGCCGGCGCTGCGCGCCTACCTCGAGGGCCAGGCAACCTACCGCAGCGGTCGTTACATGGAAGCGGAGCGACTCTTCCGCGAAGCAATCGATCTCGACCCCGGCTTCGCGCTCGCCGCGCTGGGCCTCGTGTCGGCGCGTTACTGGACGCAAAGCGGTTTTGATCAGGAAGCTCTGAGCATCGCCTGGTCGCATCGGGAACGCCTAAGCGAGCGCGACCGCACCCTACTCACCGGCATGGCCGGGCCGAACTTCCCGCAAGGCGCCCCGTACGCCGAGACGTTCGAAGCCTTCCTGCGGGCCGTGGACTCGGCGCCCGACCGACCGGAAGCCTGGTACTGGCTGGGCGAGATGCCCATCGCCGGGCAGAGGATGCCTTTCGCCGGGCATTCGAGTTGGACTCGACGTTCTCGGCCCCCGTGTCGCATTTGATCGACGAAGCACTGATGCGGGGCGACCGAGAGACCGCACAGCGCATGTTGTCGTACTACCTCACGCAGAACCCGACCGGTGAGTTTGTGGTCTACGAAGTCTGGCAGATGGCGCTCACGTTCGGAGACAGAGTCGTCCTCGACTCGGTGCGCGGGGCATTCCCCGAGATGAACGTTCTGCCCCTGCGCGCCATCGTGCGGACCAGCACGCTGAAGGGGTATGACCCGGACGACGCCGAGCTGGCGGCCGCGATCCTGCGCGAGCGGCCCGCTCCAAGGGCCGAGCGTGCCACGACACTATGGCTGTTGCACGATTTCGAGTTGAATCGGGGCCGGCCCTCCGCGGCCCGGGCGGTA
Organism: Gemmatimonadota bacterium; assembly: GCA_039588155.1. Taxonomy (GTDB): domain Bacteria; phylum Gemmatimonadota; class Gemmatimonadetes; order Palauibacterales; family KS3-K002; genus JBDHGH01. The sequence goes on from JBDHAI010000257.1 coordinate 4,547, forward strand.
ACACAAGAAGTCGGACGCCTCCAGCCCGACGGCCGGCTGCGCCTTCGGCTTCGAGTCCTCGACGCGTTGTACGGAGAGGGAGATGCAGTCGCCGCAGGGCAAGCGGTTGATTCACTGCTGCCGCAAGCCTCGGCGCCGCTCTCGCCGGATGTGGACCTGCGGGCGTCGCAGTTCGCAGACTTGTGCGCGGTCGAACAGTGGCGGCTTTGGCACGGCGAGTTCTCGTCGGCGCCCGCCTCGATCGAGGTGCTGCGCAGCGCAACCTACCCGGCCGACGAGACCTGGACGGTGGGCTCCGCTCATACATGTGCATCCATCCTCGAGGCCGTCTTCGTGTCGGCCACGGGACAGCCTGGCAGTGAGAGCGTGGTGGCGCAGCTCGACTCCCTCCTCCGCCAGATACCGTTCGGCGTCCTCACTCCCGAACGTCTCGATCGCACGGGCACCCTCGCGGTCGCCCGGCTCCTCGAATCACAGGGCGATATCGACGCCGCCTACCGCGCCGTCCAGAGACGCGAGTTCTTCAATACACGCTACCTCGCCACCTATCTGCGGGAGGAAGGTCGGTTGGCAGCGCTCCTGGGCGAGCGTGAGGCCGCCGTCCGAGCCTACCGCCACTACCTGACCCTGCGATCCGATCCGGAGCCGGCGCTGGCCGAGGAGGTCGAGCAGATCCGCGCCGACCTGGCGAGACTCACCGGTGAGGTGGGATCCTAGCTCAGAGAAGGAAGTCAATGAAACTGAGTGATTATCAAGCCAGGGCCCATCAGACGAGCTTGGAGACCTGCTACGGCACGGACGAAGTGATGGGCCGCCTGCTCTACCCGACGCTCAAGCTGGCCGGCGAAGCGGGCGAGTTCGGCGAAAAGGTGGGCAAGCTGCTGCGCGACAAAGGCGGGGTGATCGGTCCCGAGGACCGGAAGGCGCTAGCCGACGAGCTGGGCGACGTGCTCTGGTACGCGGCCGAGGTCGCCACCGTGCTCGACGTCAACCTGGACGACGTGGCGGCACGCAACCTGGAGAAACTGAGAAGCCGAGCAGAGAGAGGCATGCTGAAGGGCAGCGGCGACAACCGGTAGCCACCCAGATTGGAGATCGGTCAAGTGTCTTCACCGAAACCGTACTCCCGACGTGAGTCCATCGGCACTTCCCTGTCCTGTGCAGCGCACCTCGCTCTGATGGCCCTGCCCTTTTCTCCGACGGCACGATGGCTTTGGTCCTCGCGGTCGCGCGGCCGGGTCGTCGCCCAGGAACCGTTCGCACGGCTCGAGGAGATCGGTGAAG
>JBDHAI010000258.1:0-4103 GCA_039588155.1 Gemmatimonadota bacterium
CATCATGGTCCCCATGGCGATTCCGTCCTTCGGCGGCATGCTCTTCGTCGTCCTAACAACTCTGATGGTTCCCGTTCTCTACTCTGCCGCGGCTGAGTGGCAACTCGCGTTCCAGCAGCAACAGCAACCGCCGGCCGACCTTGCCGGCCAAGAAGTCTAGGAGTCACCCATGATTGAAGAAAGTAGCTGCTGCAGCCACTCTGACGAGCCCGGAACGGTCACGAACTCCTCGCAAGGTGGCGCTTACTTCTGTCCGATGTGCCCTGGCGTAGAGCAGGACGAGCCCGGTGTGTGCCCCAAGTGCGGAATGGCGCTTGAGAAGGCGATCGCTACAAGCGCGCCTCCAGCACAATGGACTTGTCCGATGCACCCGGAAGTCGTCCAAGGCTCGCCGGGCTCGTGCCCCAAGTGCGGGATGGCGCTTGAGCCGATTGGTGTGCCAGTGGACGAAGAGGAGAACGCTGAACTCCGCGACATGTCTCGGCGCTTCTGGTTCGCAGCGCTCCTCGCTGTTCCCGTGCTCGCCCTAGCCATGGGCGACATGCTCCCCGGAGAACCCGTATCCCGGCTTCTTTCCCATCGCGTTCGAGCATTCCTTGAGCTCGCGCTCGCCACACCCATTTGTCTGTGGTCTGCGTGGCCGTTCTATGTCCGGGCCGTCCAATCCGTCCGAAACCGCAGCCTCAACATGTTCACCCTCATCGGCCTCGGCGTCGGTGTTGCCTACGTCTATAGCGTCGTAGCCACCCTCTTCCCCGACCTCTTCCCGGCCTCGTTCCGCGGACCGGATGGCCAGGTCGCTGTCTACTTCGAGGCTGCTGCAGTCATCACAGCACTCATTCTCCTTGGCCAGGTGCTCGAGCTCCGTGCCCGCTCTCAAACGGGAGCGGCCATCAAAGCACTTCTCGGGCTCGCAGCTAAGACCGCTCGCCGGTTAGCAGATGATGGAACCGAGGAGGACGTTCCGCTCGAGCTGGTTCATGTCGGAGACCACCTCCGGGTGCGGCCCGGGGAAAAGGTCCCCGTTGACGGGACCGTCCTTGAAGGAACGAGCTCCGTGGACGAGTCCATGGTCACCGGAGAACCCATCCCCGCAAAGAAAGAACCCGGCGATTCCGTCGTAGGTGCCACCATCAACAGCACCGGTGCCCTGGTGATGCGAGCGGAGAAAGTGGGCACCGACACGCTCCTCTCCCGAATCGTCGCGATGGTCGCCGAGGCGCAGCGCAGCCGTGCCCCCATCCAGAAACTCTCAGACGTCGTTGCCGGCTATTTCGTCCCCGTCGTCATCCTAATTGCCGCAACCACGTTCGTCCTCTGGGCACTCTTGGGACCAGAACCGGCAATGGCTTATGCGCTGCTAAACGCGGTCGCGGTGCTCATCATCGCCTGCCCCTGCGCGCTCGGGCTTGCGACTCCGATGTCCATTATGGTGGCAACCGGCAAGGCAGCAACGCTCGGCGTGCTCTTTCGAAACGCAGAGGCCATCGAGACGCTACGGAAGGTCGACACTCTGGTTGTGGACAAGACGGGCACACTCACCGAGGGGCGCCCGAAACTCGTTACTGTCCTTCTGCTGAGCAATTTCGACGAAGCTACGTTCCTTCGACTCGCCGCCACTCTCGAGCGGGCGAGCGAACATCCACTTGCCGAGGCGATTGCCCAAGGCGCCGAAGAGCGTGGCGTGTCTTTCGGCGAGCTCGCCGACTTCCAGTCCGTTACAGGTAAGGGCGTCACCGGAAATGTGGACGGGCGCCCCGTGGCTATCGGAAACAGAGCGCTCATGGAGGATGACCTTCACCTAGAGACAAGCGGAGGCGCTGCTGAAGCTGAAAGTCGCCGCTCCGATGGCCAGACGGTGATGTTCGTCGCTATCGACAACCGCCTCGCAGGCCTTCTCGGTGGCCCCCGCCCCATCAAGAGCACCACACCGCAGGCCATCCAAGCTCTCCACAAGGAAGGCCTCCGCCTCATCATGCTCACCGGAGACAACAAGACAACTGCCGAGGCCGTAGCGCGACAGCTCTCTCTCGACAACGTCTTTGCCGAGGTGCTGCCCGCAGATAAGGCGGACATCGTCAAGGCCCTGCAGGCGGAAGGCACAGTGGTCGCGATGGCGGGAGATGGCGTCAATGATGCTCCGGCACTCGCCCAGGCTGATGTTGGCATCGCGATGGGAACCGGAACCGATGTCGCAATAGAAAGTGCGGGCGTCACGCTCGTGAAAGGCGACCTCAGGGGTATCGTCCGAGCGAGACAACTGAGCCATCAGACAATGGCAAACATCAAACAAAACCTCTTCTTCGCCTTCATCTACAACGCCCTTGGTGTACCAGTCGCCGCTGGCGCTCTCTACCCGGTCTTCGGGCTGCTTCTCAGCCCCATCATCGCGGCTGCCGCAATGAGCTTCAGCTCGGTCTCGGTAATCGCGAACTCTCTGCGACTTAGGCATGCACGCGTACACGCCTAGAAGGAGGCCTTCCGCTGCCCAAAGCCATCGATTGAGGAGCACGACGAAACTACAGCTGTTCAGTCACTTGACCGCCATCAGAACGGACGATACCTTGTCGGAAAGACGTTCCATCGCGCACACTTTCAGGAGACAAACAGATGTTTCGCGTACGTTTCGGACGCCCCCTTAGCTTCGCCGCGGTGGGGGCGGCGGCCGCCTTCTTGACCATGACTGGTTGCAACAGCGGCGATGATTTGGCGGGCGTTGAGAATTCGAAAATCGTCCTGGCCGAGGCCACTGCCAAAGTCAACGGAGATTCGATTGACGGCCAGACAATTCGAACCGGCCACAATGACGGCACCGTTCGGTTCGAGGCCCACCTTGTGGACCACCGGAACAACCCCGCACCGGCGCACAAGGTACGGGTCGAGTTCGACATCCCGGGAATGGGGATGATGCACCACACCGGGATGTTCATGCTCCATGACGACGGTACGCATGGTGACCTGGTACCGCACGATGGCGTCTATTGCTACGAAGACGTCTCGAGCCAGTACGGGTGTCACGGCCCGAGCGCGCGACCGGGCGACTATCACTACGAATTCTGTGGCATTGATCACAACGGTCACGAGAGCAACCGCATTATGGTCAACACCGTGCTCGCGCCTTAGGTCAGGCGCGCTCCACGTCATTAGCCCGGCGCACGCCCGTGTCGTTCAATGAAGCCCGTGATCGTTGGGCCCCGGGACATGGGCGGGCGGTGGCGTGGACTGACTCTGTTTCTCGAGGATCCGCGCGTTCCGCTCGACAACAACCACGCCGAGCGTGCGATGCGCGGTGTCGTTCTCGGCCGGAAGAATCACTACGGATCCAAGTCGAAGCGCGGGACCGAAGTCGCAGCGATCTTCTACACGCTTCTCGAGACGGCCAAGCTGGCCGGGGTCGAGCCGAAGGCGTATCTGGCCACGGCGACGCGAAACGCGATTACCGAGCCCGGCCGCTCCACACTTCCGCACACCATCTGAATAGCTTCCACCCTCAGCCAATCAGGCGATTCCACATCGATCGTGGGGTCCGGCGAGGAGCGGAGCGCGATGGGTTACGACGGTCCAGGGGACGAAGATCGACGACTGGCACGGCTACTGGACAGGAAGGCTCCTCATCGTCGACGACGTAGACCACCAGCGCACGCGAGGGACGTACCTCAATTAGCGATGGGACCGCGGCACTCCATCGGCCAATCCTCATCCCTGTGAACTCGACCAATGGGCCGTGGAGAGCGGACGGTAGGATCTTCACGGTTTTGTCTCGGTAATGGGCCCGAAACATCCGGAACCGGCCGGAAGAGACCGGACTCAGTGGAATCGGGGCTTTGGCGCGTAAGCTCTTGTGGTAAGCCAAAATCGGTGACTGACAGCGCGTTAGCGTGGCGCCCCCGAGAGGACTCGAACCTCTGGCCAACGGTTTAGGAAAATGCTGCTCATCCGCCGGTGGTTGTCCGCCCACGCGCTCATGGGTGTTTCCACATCCTGGTCGACTCCGGCCAGAGGAGTCGCGGTCGGCGTCGGGGTCCCGCCCCACCCAGGCGGTCGGCGAGATACCCGGGGCTCCTTGGTCACCACGAGCCAGGATGTCTTGCGATTTCTCCGCA
>JBDHAI010000259.1:0-4096 GCA_039588155.1 Gemmatimonadota bacterium
TTTGTCATCACTCTACCAGCTCTGCACGGTGACATTGAGCACGCGTCCCCAACGCAAGCCGAGGTTCTCGCAAACTCTGCCAATGGAGGCGCGGGATGAGCGAGCGAAAGAAACTACTGATTATCGACGATGATCCCGATTTCGTCGAAGGCATTAAAGCCATCCTCGATGGCGCCGATTACGACACCGATGTCGCCTACAACCCGAAGGACGGGTGGGCGGCACTCGAAAGTGGGAACTACGACCTGCTGCTGCTCGACATCATGATGGGCCGCGGCGCCGAAGGTGTGATGATCGCTCGCAAGATGAGGAAAGATGAAAAGCTGCGGGACATGCCGGTGCTCATCATCACCGGAATTCGCGAGCAGATCTCCTTCCTCTTCCCGGGACAGGCCGTGCACCCGGGCTTCATGCCCGTCGACGAACTGGTCGAGAAGCCGGTCGAGCCCGAGCTGCTGCTCGAGAAAGTCAGCCACCTCATCGCGACCGCCGAGGCGCGACAGGAAAAGGCCAAGTAAAGGGAGACACTATGTCGACCACAGTCTCTTTCAGCCAGGAGGTCGCGAACCTCCTGTATGCTACCGATGCCAAGCCACTCAATTGCTGCATCCAGTGCGCCACGTGTTCGGCAGCCTGCCCGGCGGTTGAGTTCATGGACAGCACGCCGCGCGAGCTCATTGCGTGGATCAACGCCGGACTCAAGGACAGAGTGCTCGCGAGCAATTCATTCTGGACCTGCGCTTCCTGTTACTCGTGCTCCGAGAAATGTCCGAAGGGCATTCATCCGGCTGAGATGATGTACGCGCTGAAACGCTACTCGCTCTGGAAGAACCAGTACCCAGAAGGTCTGATCGGGCCGGAATTCTCGAGGCGCTTCGTCAAGACGATCTTGAAGACCGGCAAGTCGTACGAGCCAGGCTACGCTCCGGCCTTCATCTTCGAGGGCGGATTCTCGGGTCTCTTGGGCGAAATGCAGAACGCCATCAAGCTGCTGCGCAAGGGGCGCTTGCCGTTGATCCCGGCGAAGATCAAGAGAGTGAAGAAGTTCCGCCGCATGATAAGTCGGATAATTCCTCTGGAAGGCATCGCATGAAAACCTACGCTTACTATCCAGGGTGCTCGCTCGAGACGATGGCGGCCAGCTACCACATCTCCGCCGTGGAGACCGCCCACAAGCTCGGCGTCGAACTCAAAGAGATAGAGGATTGGAACTGCTGCGGCGCGACCGCCTACTCGCACATCGACGAGCTGTTGGCGCAGGTCTTGTGCGCCCGTAACCTCGCCTTGGCCGAGAAGGACGGACTGAGCGTGGTGGCTCCCTGTAGCGGCTGCTACAAGAACCTCCACTTCGCCAACGTCCATATGCAAGAAGACCCCGACCTCAGGGAGCACATGAATTTCGCTCTCGAGGAGGACGACCTGCACTATTCCGGGAATCTCAACGTCCATCACCTGATGGACATGTTCGTGGACGGCGTGGGGCTCGACGTGATCAAAGAGGAAACCTCCGACCGGTTGAAGGGACTCCGCGTCGCGCCGTATTACGGATGCCAGATCGTTCGGCCCCGCAAAGACGAGCAGAGCGTGGAAGACGTCGAAGGTCCACATTTCTTCGAGGACCTCATGTCGGCCATCGGCGCGCAGCCCGTGGAGTACCCCTACAAGGTGCGGTGCTGTGGAGCGTCTCTCATCGCCACTAACCGGAAGGCCGCGCTAAACATGCTCCGTGATTTGCTGCAGAGCGCCGTCAATGCTGGCGCAGAGGTGATCGCCACGGCGTGTCCGCTCTGTCAGATCAATCTGGAGCTCTACCAAGGTGAAGTGAACAAAGAGTTCGGGACGGAGTTCTCGATACCAGTGCTCTACTTCACTCAGTTGATGGGCTTGGCGCTGGGAATAGGTCCCAAGAAGCTGGGGATTGGCTCCGAGGTCGTCTCTTCCAAAGAGGCGCTCGCCTGTCGGGCAACCTGAGTATTCGATTCGAGCTATGACGATCGTTGCAGATACAGAGAGGATGGAACAGCCATGAGTAAGCCCGTCGGAGAGGTGTGGGACGATGCCCAGCAAAAGGCCTCCGCAGCCTACATGCAGAGGCGTCGAATCACCATCGACCCCATCACACGGCTCGAAGGTCACGGCAAGATAGACATCTTTCTCGACGACGCCGGTGACGTCGAACGAGCTTACTTTCAGGTTCCGGAGCTGAGAGGCTTCGAGAGGTTCGCCCAGGGGCGCCTGGCTGAGGACATGCCGCAGATCACGTCTCGGATCTGCGGGGTCTGCCCGACCGCTCACCACATGGCGGGCACCAAGGCGCTGGACGATCTCTACAAGGTGGACCCGCCACCCGTAGCGAAGAAGATCCGCGAGCTCATCTACTCGACTTTCATGGTGGAGGATCATGCGCTCCACTTTTACTTCCTCGGCGGCCCCGATTTCGTCGTCGGGCCCGATGCTCCGGCCGCCGAGCGGAACGTCTTGGGCGTCATCGCTAAAGTCGGCGTCGACATCGGCAAGAAAGTGATCGCCATGCGGCGCGAGCTACGCGAATTGATCGGTCTGACCGGCGGCAAGGTCATCCACCCCGTGATGGGTTTGCCGGGAGGTGTCGCCAAGCGCGTCACGAAGGAGGATCAGGAGCGCTACAAGAAGGTTGCCGCCGATGCCGTGGAGTTCGGCAAGTTCACCTTGCAGCTCTTCGAGGACGTGGTCCTCAAGAATACCGACTACGTCAACCTCATCGTCTCCGATGCCTTCACCCACAAGACCTATTACATGGGCCTCGTCGATGAAGACAACAAGGTCAATTTCTACGATGGCCTGATTCGGGTCGTCGGGCCGGACGGAAAGAGGTTGGTGAAGTTCGGCGCGGGCGATTACCTCAAGCACGTCGCCGAGCACGTGGAACCGTGGAGCTACGTGAAGTTCTGCTACCTCAAGTCCGTCGGCTGGAATGGCTTCACCGACGGCCCCGAGAGCGGCATCTACTCCGTGGCCCCCCTGGCTCGGCTCAATACCTCCAGCGGCATGGCGACGCCATTGGCGCAGGAGGCGTACGAGAAGATGTTCGAAACGCTGGGAGGAAAACCCGTCCACCACACTCTAGCGAACCACTGGGCACGGGTCGTCGAGCTCATCTATGCCGCTGAGCGGATGAACGAGCTCGCCAACGACCCCGAGCTCACCGACCCGAACGTGCGCACGCTGCCCACCGTGACGCCAAAGGAGGGCGTGGGTGTGGTCGAGGCACCGCGCGGCACCCTGTATCACCACTACGAAACCGACGAGCGCGGAGTCATTACCAAGGCGAACCTGATCGTCGCGACCCAGAACAACGCCGCGCGCATCGCCATGAGTGTGGAAAAGGCCGCCAAAGGGCTGATTTCCAAGGGTCAGGTCTCCGACGGCATTCTGAACCAGGTGGAGATGGCGTTCCGTGCCTACGATCCGTGCCATGCTTGTGCGACGCACTCACTGCCCGGCAGTATGCCGCTCATACTCACGGTGCGCGGCCGGCAGGGTGAGACGATGACCACGTTGCGCCGCGATCTGGATGGTAGTGTGCACCGTGACTGACGATCGGGAATGGGCCGCTCGGGTCCTTTGCTTGGGTAACGACCTGCTTGCCGACGACGCCGTCGGCGGCGTCGTCGCCACCCAGGTCCGCCAGAGCTTGGGCGATTCGGTCGACGTCGTCTTCACGGCGAACACGGGCTTCAGCTTGATCGATCATTTGCTGAATGCCCGTCGACTCATCGTCGTCGACAGCATTCTCACCGGGGCCGCAGAGCCGGGAAGCGTCCTGGTTCTGCGCGAGCAGGACGCGGAGACGGTTCCGGGTGGGTCCCCGCACTACATCGGCTTGTTCGAAGCACTGGCCCTGGCGAGGAAGCTGGACCTTCCCGCGGCGGAGGAAGTCGTCATCGTCGCGGTGGAAGCGGCAGACCTCACCACAATTGGCGGATCGATGACGCCAGCCCTGGAGGCTGCAGTGCCTGGTGTGGTTGAGCTGGTTGGATCGTTGATCGAATCCGGGACGGTCGGTCGACACCAACGATGGGTAGCGCGAAGATCGCATAATCGTAGTCGGGAGACC
>JBDHAI010000260.1:0-4541 GCA_039588155.1 Gemmatimonadota bacterium
GCCGCTCATCTTCCACATCCTCGAGGAACGGCACCGGCCCATGGTCATGGTGCTCACGGTCCAAAAGGAGGTTGCCCAGCGGCTGGTCGCCCAACCTGGCGTCAAGGACTACAGCGCGCTGACGGTCGGCGTGCAGGCGGTGGCGGAAGTAGAATCGCTCTTCACCATCTCGCGGCACGCCTTCCGGCCCCGGCCCGACGTCGATTCGGCGGTCGTCCGCATCGAGCCCATATCGCCGCCGCCGCTCAACGTGGCGGAGGAGGAATCGTTCCGCCGGCTGACTCGGGCGGCCTTCAGCCGCCGACGCAAGCAGCTACAGAAAGTGATCCGTCAGGCGCCCGAGTACGAGCTGTCCGCCGCCGAGCTCGAGGCGCTCCTGAGTTCGCTGGCGATCGATCCCGCCACCCGGCCGGATGCGCTTCCCGTCGCCGATTACGTCCGGCTGGCCGGGGCGCTGAAAAGGGCTGAAAAACCCTGAGGCCCGGCTAAAAAGACCCGCTCTGGGGCGGTTTGCGCCGGCCCTCCGGCAGGCCTATCTTGGCTATCCGATGCGGTTTCCAACGGCGTCGCACCCCGATGGGCTGTCCAGCCGCCGGAGCGGCGTCCAGTGCCGGTAGCGATCCTTACAGCCCCAGCCCGATCACGCCCGGGACGAGAGACCCTTGGCCAGGTCAGGCCGCCTCGTCCGGTGGGGCTTTGCCTTGGGACACGAGATGAAGGGTGCGCTGGGCGTTCGCTGGGACGACCTCCCACTGTTACGGGAGCGGGCGATCTCTCTGCTCACCGCGGGCCCGGCCCGGGCGCCGGCGGTGGCGGAGGAGATCTTCGGGATGCGCTACGGGCCGACGCGCCTGGCCACCTCGCTGGTTCGCGACGTGCTGGGCGGCGACCCGCGCTTCGAGGCCAACCGCGACCGCTGGCTGCTGGCGGACGGCTCGGACGGCTACGGAGGGACGGCGCTGGAGGATCTGGAGTTCGTGGTCGTCGACGTAGAGGCCACGGGGGGCTCACCGGCGCGGGGCGACCGGTTGACGGAGATCGCGGCGGTGCGGGTCTGCGGGGGCAGCATCGTGGACTCGTTCGAGTCGCTCATCAACCCGCAGCGGCCCATCCCATCGACGGTCTCGAGGCTGACCGACATCACCGACGAGATGGTGGCCGATGCCCCCACCTTCGGCCAGCTGGCGGACGCGGTGCGGCAGGCTCTGGAGGGCGCGGTATTCGTCGCTCACAACGTCTCCTTTGACTGGCGCCTGGTCGAGGCCGAGTTCAGCCGGGTGCGCGGCGGCCGGCTAGGCGGCGAGCGGCTCTGCACCCTCCGCTTGGCCCGCCGGCTCCACCCGGAACTGCAGCGCCGCAGCCTGCACGCGCTGGCCGACTATTACGCCATCTCGGCGGACCGCTGGCACCGGGCCGGGCCCGACGCCATGGCCACAGCCCAGCTGTTCGTGCGCTTCTTGGGCCGACTGGGCGAGCACGGCGTGGCCGACTGGGGCCGCCTGCAGGCGTTCCTGAAGGGCGAGTACCCGGACGACGGCAAGAAGAAGAAGAAAAAGAACAAGAAGAAGGCCGCGAAGTCGAAACAGTGACATGGAGAGAGCAACCACACGGCAGCTCGGCAACTTCCGGTTGCACGCGCTGGACGCGGGGGTTCAACGCCTCGACGGCGGCGCCATGTTCGGCGTCGTGCCCAAGCCGTTGTGGCAGAAGAAGATAGAGGCCGACGACCGCAACCGGATCCGCCTCGCCATGCGGCCGCTGCTGGTTGAGACCGGCGACGAGCTGGTCCTGATCGACACTGGGGCGGGGAACAAGGAGGACGAGAAGTTCTGTGACATCTACGGGCTCGAAAACGCGGGTGAGCCCACAGCCCTCGAGGACTCGATCCGGGCAGCGGGGTTCGAGCCGGGTGACGTGACGCTGGTGATCAATACGCACCTCCATTTCGACCATGCCGGCGGCAACACGGTGAAACAGCCCGACGGATCGATCGTGCCGTCGTTCCCCGGGGTCCGGCATGTGGTCCAGAGGACGGAGTGGGAGTTCGCCCACCAGCGCAACGAGCGGGTCCGGGCCAGCTATCTGCTCCACAACCTCGACCCCGTCGAGGAGGCGGGCCTCTTCCAGCGGGTCGAGGGTCGGGCAGAGATCGCCCCCGGCATCGCGGTCGTTCCGACCCCCGGCCACACGCCCGGCCACCAGTCGGTGCACCTCGAGTCGGAGGGCGAATCGGCGCTGTATTTGGCCGATCTCCTGCCCACAACGGCCCATCTGCCGCTGCCGTGGATCATGGGCTACGACGTAGAGCCGCTGGTCACGCTGGAGACGAAACGGGCGGTTCTGGAGCAGGTGACGAGGGAACGAACTTTGCTGATATTTGAGCACGACCCCAACACCGCCTGGGGCTATGTCGCGCCTCAGGAAAGGAAACCTACTCTGGTCGCCGAGCGGCCGGATTAGAGCGGAGAGGTGTGGCGAAATGTCAGACCCTAGAACCACCCCCGTAATCGTTGGTTTCGCCAGGACCCCCATCGCCCGCTTCCTGGGCGGTCTCGCCAAATTCAAGGCTCCTCAGTTGGGGTCCGTGGTCATTAAGGAAGCGGTGCAGCGGGCGGGTATCGAGCCCGGCGATGTGCAGGATGTGCTGATGGGGCAAGTTCTGCAGGGTGGCACCGGCCAGGCGCCGGCCCGGCAGGCGGCCATCGGGGCTGGAATCCCAGCCACGGTGCCGGCCGTGACGATCAACAAGGTGTGCGGATCCGGCCTCAAGTCGGTGATGCTGGCGGCCCAGGCGATCAAGGCCGGGGACGGCGAGGTCATGGTGGCGGGCGGTCAGGAATCGATGTCGAGCGCGCCGTACTATCTGTTCGGCTACCGTGACGGCGTGAAGTTCGGCACCAAGAACATGGTGGACGGCCTGATCCACGACGGCCTCTGGTGCGGTTTCCATGACTGCCACATGGGCGGCCACGCCGAGTACACCGCGATGAAGGCGAACGTGTCACGTGAGGACCAGGACGAGTTCGCTTACCAGAGCCACATGAAGGCCGTCGCCGCGATCGAAAGTGGGAAATTCAAGGCCGAGATCGTTCAGGTCGAGGTGCCCGGCCGCAAAGGCCAGGTCACCATCGTCAGTCAGGATGAGAACCCGCGCGCCGACACGACGCTCGAATCGCTGGCCAAGCTGAGGCCGGTGTTCGGCGACAGCGCGCCCGCGGACGTCAAGGACTACTCGGTGACGGCGGGTAACGCGTCGGCGCTCAATGACGGTGCCGCGGCGCTGGTCGTCACGTCTCAGAGATTCGCGGAGGATCGCGGACTCGATATCATCGCCCGCATCAGGAACTACTCCGTCGGCGCTACCGAGCCCAAAGACCTCTTCTTCGCGCCCATCGATGCGGTCGAGAAGCTGATGAAGAAGGACGGCACGGAGATGGGCGACTACGATCTCATCGAAGCCAACGAGGCGTTCGCCGTTCAGGCCCTGGCCAACGGCCGCGCTCTGGACTGGAATTGGGATCGCGTCAACGTGCACGGCGGCGCCGTGGCGTTGGGACACCCGATCGGCGCGTCGGGCGCCCGCATCCTGGTCACGTTGCTGAGCGCCATGCAGGATCGCGATGTGAAACTGGGGCTCGCCACGCTGTGCCTGGGCGGCGGTAACGCCGTCGCCTTGAGTGTGGAGCGCAACTGATAAACAGACGTCCGAAAACGGGAGAGCTTCAAGCGTGAGAACTGAGAGCCGTGCGCTGAGTCGGGCGCGTGAGGATTTCGTAACCAGCCGGACGCTGCGACGCGTCATCGGCGTGGCGGTCTTCGCCATGGCGACCGCCTTCGCCGCCCGGGTCGCCTTCCCGCTGCCCGGTACGCCGGTGCCGTTCACACTGCAGGTCGTCTGTGTGCTGCTCGCCGGCGCGCTACTCGGCGCCCGCCTCGGTGCGGCGTCGCAGGCCGCCTATCTGGCGGTCGGTATCGTCGGCGCCCCGGTGTTCGCCGCGGGCGGTGGCCTGGCGTACTTGCTGGGGCCCACCGGCGGCTATTTGCTGGCGTTCCCGCTCGCGGCCTTCGCCGTGGGCGCCATCGCCGGCCGCGAGGGCGGCCTGCTGAGACTGACACTGGGGCTGATCGCCGGCGTGGCGGTCATCCACCTGGGCGGCGTGACCTGGCTGTCGATGGTGACGGGCAGCTTCGAGCAGGCGCTCCTGTTGGGCGCCGGCCCGTTCCTGGCTCTCGATGTCATGAAGGTGGTCCTGGTCCTGGCTGTTAGCCTTCGGATCCGGCCGCGAGCCCTCGAGCTTTTCTAGCTGCGAGGGCTTTTTTATGAGGACGCGGGGTGAGCTTGCGAGCGCGAAACATCTTCTTCGGTCCCGAGAAGCCGCGCGCACTGTGGCGGATCGTGCTGTTTCTCGTTCTGGCCTTCGTGGTCGTGTGGGGGCTCGCCGATTTCGCCGCACTCGTGTTGCCCTCGGGCCTGAGCGAGATCTGGGAGATCACACTCGAGTCGCTCGTGCTGGTGCTCGGCCTGTTCATCGCGTCGGCCA
>JBDHAI010000261.1:0-4070 GCA_039588155.1 Gemmatimonadota bacterium
CCCCGATGGGCCGGCGGAGTAAAGCTGGACCTCGAAAACGCCCGCACAGCCCCAATGTGCCGCACGGATCACCTAACACGCAACCGTTCCGATGTCACTAGACCCTCAGTCGGTTAAGAACTCAGGCAACTTGTGTCTAGGCCGGCGAAGGGCTCTAGTGACAGACCGACCTTGGCGAGTTAAATCAAACGTGGGGCCCAGCGGGGTGGGGCAGGGTTCACCGCGTACTAGCGTGCCGCCGGCCAGGCCGATCGGAGGACGATAGAATGACCGGACCGATTCTGCCTACTGGCCCGGACCTCTGGATGGAGGCACACGGCGCGCCGTTCCACGTGTTGCTGATCGGGACGAGCGCGTACAGCGCCGACATGCTGCGGGAGATCGGCGGGTTGAGCGGCTTAGGCGTCGAGGTCGCGAGAGATCCGCACGAAGCTTTGCTGCGGCTGCGAGAGGAAACGTTCGACGTCGTGGTCATCGACCTCCCGCATCCACAGATGAGCGCGGAAGAGATCTATCGGACGCTCTGCGACACTAAGGCCGTTCAGGCGGACGGGGTCGTCTTCCTCGCCAACGACCTGAGCGATCCGACGATCCGCCGGTTCCTCGCCGAGGCCGGACGTCCTTTCCTCGCCCAACCCTTCGACACGGCGCAACTCTACGATCTGGTCATGCGGGTCGGGTTGCGCGAAGCTGGCGACGCGTAGCTGCCATGCGCGGACGCCCTGCCGGGCTGCTTCTGGACCTGGACGGCACCGTCTGGGATGACGGCGCGGCGATATTAGGGGTGCCGGAGGCGATCGAGCGCTTACGAGGCGCTGAAGTTCCACTGCGGTTTGCCACCAACATCACCCGCGTGCCGCGCAGAACGATAGCGGGATGGCTCGACGGGTTCGGTATAGCGGCGCGGCCGGAGGACATCTTTACACCGCCGCTGGCGGCGGCGGCGTGGCTGACCGAGCAGGGTTTCGAGCGTATCCTCCTCTGTCTTCCCAAACACACTTTCGAGGAATTCGGTGCTTTTACGATCGGTAGCGCGGATCCCGAGGCCGTCGTGATCGGCGACATGGGTCCGACGTGGTCTTACGACATATTGAACACGGCCTTTCGCTGTCTGCTCGAGGGCGCGGAGTTCGTGGCACTGCACCGCAACCGCTACTGGAAGACCCCGGACGGCTTCTCTTTAGATGCCGGTGCTTTCGTGGCGGCGCTCGAGTACGCCACTGGTCGGAAGGCGACGCTAGTAGGCAAGCCGAGCCAGCCGATGTTCGAGGCCGCCGCCCGCTCCATGCGGCTCGAGCTTTCCGATTTGGCCATGGTGGGAGACACGCTCGAGAGCGACATCGCTGGCGCTCAGGCCGTAGGGTGCCAGGCGATTCTGGTCCGCACGGGCAAGTTTGACGCTGACGAGTTGGCGCGCTCGGATGCCAAGCCTGATCTGGTCGTCGATTCGCTGGCCGTTCTGCCGGACCTCCTGCTGGATTAGGCACGAGCGACCGGCGATCGGGAGAGGACTGTGATGCTGAAGCCGATCGTTCCCGTTCTGTTTCTGCTGCTGAGCGTGATGTGGCCCGCCCACGGGCAAGCACAAGAGGTGTCCGCGGGTATGCGGGTCGGCTTGAGCGTCGCTGAGTTGGAAAGCGAGTCCGTCAACTACGAAACTCGGAGCGGCTTCAGTTTCGGCGTGTTCGCGGACTATGGGTTCGCGTCATGGTTCTCGAGTCAGCCCGAGCTGCAGTTCGTGATGAAGGGCGCTGATACCTCGAATTCCGAGGTCGACATCAATTACCTGGAGCTGCTCGTTCCGGTCGAGCTCCGGGTCGCGCTGAGTCTTGCTGTCCGGCCGCGCCTCTTCGCTGGTCTGTCGGTCGCGCTCGAGTTGAGTTGCAGAACCTCGTTCCGCGCCGGAGGTGTGGTGTCCCAATTGGGTTGCGCCGACGAGTTGCCGGAGGACGGTGGTATCGCGTTCGTGGAGACGCGAACCTTCGATTTCGGGGCCCTGGTCGGAGCCGGGGTCGACATCACCGTCGGGCCGGGTTTCGTGATGGCTGATGTGCGTTACACTCGGGGGCTCACCAATATCAATTCGCAGGGTGGCGACGCGGCGGACCTCAAGAACAGGGTGGTTCAGTTTCTGGTGGGATACGCTATCCTGCTAGCCGACTAGCACTCGCCGCTCAACCGCCCCGCAGCCCGCGGGCCAGAGCTCCAGTGGCTTCGTAGGCGAACTTCTCCGCGTACTCGGGCCTACGCGCCTCGGGTCCGAACTGCCCGTCGATGCAGAGCATCGCGATCCCGTGCACAAGAGCCCAGGCACTGAGACCCACTTTTTCTCTGTCTCTATCATCACGAGTCCCGACGGCAACCTGGTCTTGCTCGACCAGACCCTGCAGAACGGCGAAGGCCTGCGAGGCCGCCGCCTTCAACTCGGGGTGTTCCGAAGTGTCAGCCGTTTCCTCGCCGAACATCACCCGGAAGAGATTGGGGTGCTTCACTGCGAAGACCACGTAAGCGATACCCGATTCACGAAAACGCGTGCGGGCGTCACCGCCGCAGGCTTCGATCCGTTCGAGCATCTCCTGCCGCAACATCCGAAACCCCTCAGCCGCCACAGCCGCGATCAGTGCCCGCTTGTCCGCGAAATGATGGTAGGGCGCCATGTGGCTGACACCCGCTCTCCGAGCGATGGCCCGCATGCTCAGCGCCCCGATGCCCTCGGCGTCGACGATGGCTAGAGCGGCGTCGAGGAGGACCCGGCGCAGGTCGCCGTGGTGGTAGCGATCTCGGGTCTTGGCGTCGTCTGGAATCGCAGCCTACCGAATCTTGACAGTGTAAAGATCGGGGCCTATCTTCATCTTTACGCTGTAAAGATGGCGCGAATGTCGAACACGCGCAACCCAGGTCCACCTGTAACCGTCACTGTACTATGACCCGAACCGGAATCCGTTGTCCCACACGCCGCGAGTTCCTATGATCAAGACTCGCATTATGGACGCTCAAGATCATGACCTCTCGCGGCTGCGTATCGATCGCGACCGCCCGCCGCCGGGCGTCAGTCGCGCGCTGCGTTACAGCGCCTACATCGCCGGCGCGGCGATCGTGCTGTTCGCCGTGGTATTCTTCGCCCTGCGTGGTGGAGGAGCGCCCGCGGTACAGGTCGCGCTCGTCGAGTTGAGTGGCGGTGGGGCGGGGGCGTCTACCGGCGTGACCGCCAACGGCTACGTCGTGGCCCGCACCAAGGCTTCCGTTTCATCGAAGATCACGGGACGTCTCGAGTATCTGGGTGTCGAAGAGGGCGACGTGGTCGAGAAGGGGCAGGTGATCGCGCGGCTGGAGGCTGATGACTATGCCGCCGCGTTGGCCCAGCGCGAGGCCGACCTGACGACGGCTCGCGCCGGAGTCGCGGAGGCCGAGGCGGAGCTCGACCAGCTGATCCGTGACGTGGCCCGTGCGCGGGACCTGAAGAGCAAGGGTCTGTCCTCGGAGCAGGAGGTCGAGCAGCTGGAGTCGCGGGTGACGACGGCGGAGGCGCGGGTGCGGCGCTATGAGGCGACGGCGGACGCGGCGGCGGCGGCGGTGGGTGTGTCGCGGGCCAACTTGGAGAACACGCGGATCCGGGCGCCGTTCAGCGGGACGATCCTGCGCAAGGACGCCGAGGTCGGCGAGGTGGTGGCGCCGGCCGCGACGGGCAGCGGGCTGACGCGGGGGGCCGTGGTGACGATGGCCGACTTCGAGACACTGGAGGTGGAGGTCGACGTCAACGAAGCCTACATCGCTCGCATCCGAAAAGGGCAGCCCGCCACCATCACGCTGGACGCCTATCCGCAGGTCGACTTCCCGGGTCGCGTGCGCCAGGTCGTACCGACGGCCGATCGACAGCGGGCGACGGTGGAGGTGAAGGTGACCTTTCTCGAGCGGGACGATCGCGTCCTGCCGGAGATGGGTGCGACGGTGGAGTTTCTGGAGGATGCCGCCGCCGATGTCGAGGCAGCCGGTCCGGCGGCGGTGTTCGTGGCCGCCGCGGCCGTGCGCGACGAGGCAGGACGTCAGGTCGTCTGGGTCGTGCGTGGCGA
>JBDHAI010000262.1:0-4049 GCA_039588155.1 Gemmatimonadota bacterium
GGTCTTTGCAAAGTGAGGCAGTGTCGTAATCTATCCATAGACCGGGCTTTTGCGAGAGCCACTCAACTGGACAGAGGCGGTTCGCCGGGCTAATCTGCCTTCGCTCCCCACAGGTGGAACTCGACGAGGAGGTCCCGATGCGCCGTCTGTATGCCTTGCTGCCCCATCTGGTCCTGGTCGCCGGTCTGGCTGTCCCGCTGTCTTTAACCGCCCAGGAAACGTCATCCGACACACTGTTGACGGTCGGTCATTTCCTGGATTTGGAGACCGTGGGCGATCCTCGACTGTCGCCGGATGCGTCCCAAGTCGTCTACGCCCGCAACTGGGTGAACAAGCTGGAGGACAAGTGGGAGTCGGACTTATGGATCATGAACGTGAATGGGTCGAAGAACCGTTTCTTGGTGAGAGGTTCGAGTCCCCGCTGGTCGCCGGACGGAACACGCATCGCCTACTTGGCCGACGGTGAGCCGGAGGGAGCGCAGATCTTCGTCCGCTGGATGGATGCGGAGGGTTCGACGACGCAGATAACACGAGTTACTGAGACCCCGGGTAATATCAAGTGGTCTCCCGACGGGAACTCGGTTTCGTTTACGATGATCGTACCCGCGGGGCCGCAAAAGGACTGGCAGATAGACCTGCCGGCGGCTCCCGAAGGTGCGAAGTGGACCAAGTCGCCACGGATCGTGGAACGGATGCACTACCGGGCAGATCGTCGGGGCTTCCTCGAGCAAGGCTACACTCATCTGTTCGTGGTGCCCGCAGAAGGTGGGACTGCAAGGCAACTCACGAAAGGCGAATGGAACGTCGGCGCCCGTTTCTATGGCATCCCTTTCGGCGTCGGGTATGACTGGACGCCCGATAGCGAAGCGATCGTCTTTGACGGCTTCATGGAGGAGGATTGGGACCTCCGTTATCGTGAGTCGCACATCTACGCGGTGAACATCGACTCGCGTGAGATCCGACAGATCACGAGTGAGAAGGGGCCGTGGTCCAACCCTGTCGTCTCGCCGGACGGGCGCAGAATCGCTTTCACTGGGTACGAGTGGACGGAACAGACTTACAAAGCTTCTAACCTCTACGTGATCGGTGAAGATGGCGGGATGAGCAAGATCTCGGGATCGCTGGATCGAGACCCGCAGAGCCTCCACTGGGCCGCTGACAGTAAAGGCGTCTATTTCACGGTCGGTGATCGCGGCACCCAGAACATCTACTTCGCCTCAACGAGCGGCGGTGTGCGCCAAGTGACCGAAGGGGCGCATATGCTTTCTTTGAATTCGATGGCCGAGAACATGGCCGTCGGAGTACGCCGATCGTTCCACGAGCCCGGCGATGTCGTCACGGTCGATCTGCGGCGGCCCCAACGTATCTCACGCCTCACGGCGGTGAACGCGGACCTCCTGGCAGACATGCGTCTCGGTGGGGTTGAGGAGATATCGTACAACTCAAGCGACGGAACACCTATACAAGGCTGGCTGGTCAAACCGCCGTCCTTCGATCCAGCGGAGAAGTATCCGCTGATTCTGCACATCCACGGCGGCCCACACGCCATGTACAACGTGGGCTTCAGCTACTCGTACCAGAACTTCGCCGCCAACGGTTATCTGGTGCTGTACACCAATCCGCGTGGCAGTACGGGCTATGGGACCGACTTCGGGAACGCCATCGACAACGCGTATCCGAGTGTCGACTACGAGGATCTAATGGCTGGCGTCGATGCGGTGATCGAGCGGGGATATGTGGACACGGAGAGTATGTTCGCCACAGGCGTGAGCGGTGGCGGCGTGCTATCGAGTTGGATCGTGGGTCATACGGATCGTTTCGCTGCCGCCGCGGTTCGGGCACCGGTCATCAATTGGATCAGCTTCGCCGGTAACGCGGATATCACCAACTGGGGCTATCATCGCTTCTACGGCTATTTCTGGGACAACCCCGACAAATGGCTCGAGCACTCTCCGCTCATGCACGTAGAGAACGTGACGACACCAACTTTGCTCATGACCGGCGAACTCGACCTCCGCACACCGATGGGGCAGACGGAGGAATTCTACCAGGCGCTCAAGGCGCTCGGTGTGCCCACGGCAATGATCCGTTTCCACGAAGAGTACCACGGGACCGGCTCTAAACCCTCGAACTTCATGCGTACGCAATTGTACCTGATGAAGTGGTTTGGGAAGCACTCCGCTGGCAAGCAGGTCGCGTCCCGCGAAGAAGGATGATCTCCCTTTGAACGAGTGGCCTCATGGACACGGGCGGTTCGGCAATTCTCGCCGGATCGCCCGTTCTATTTGAGGTAACGTGGCTCGATACCGCCGCAGTTACCGCGTAGGCGTGAAGGAGCTATGTTGCGGCTACCCGGGGCCCTGAGCCCCGGTCGTTAGAAAAAAACTGCCCCAGAGCGAAGCCCGATGTTCCAAGAGCTCATCTATTCCTTCAGCATGCCCTTAGCCTGGCTGGCCTTCGCGTCTTGCCTGCTGGTCATTCTGTTCACAGGCTCCCGACTGTCTCGGTACGGAGACCTCATCGCCGCTCACACGGGCCTGGGGGGAGTCTGGGTAGGGCTTGTCTTGCTGGCCACAGTGACATCGCTGCCCGAATTGGTCACCGGATTGAGCGCCATCTGGGTGGTGCACGCGCCTGATCTGGCGGTCGGCTCGGCGCTGGGAAGCTGCGTTTACAACTTGATCATCATCGCCATACTCGATTTCGTCTACAAGCCGGGCACGATCTACAGCGGTATCCAGCATGGTCACAGCGTGTCAGCCGGCTTCGGCGTCGTGCTCCTCGGTGCAGCGGCGAGCGCGATCTTCGTCCAGCACGAATTGGGACCGATCAGCATCGGTCCAGTGGGCCCGTTCGCTATCCTGGCTCCCGTCATCTATCTGATCGCCATGCGAAGCGTATTCACCTTCGAGCGCCGCGACGATGTCGTCATCGTGGTTGGACTACCGGACGGGAGTTCGCGTGATGTGGAGGCGATCAGGACGAGCCTCCGTCGTATTCTTTTCTTCTTTGCCGTAAATGCGGCAATACTCGTAGCTGCGGCGGTCGCACTTCCGATCATCGGCGAGAACCTCTCGGTGGCCATGGGTTGGGACGAGACATTCGTAGGAACGATCTTTCTGGCATTAGCGACGTCGGTGCCGGAGATCGTGATCTCGGTCCAAGCTGTACGGATCGGCGCCGTCGATCTCGCCATCGGCGGAGTGTTGGGAAGCAATCTCTTCGATCTCGTCATCTTGGCGATCGAGGACTTTGCCTGGGTGCAGGGTCCCATCTTAGCTGAAGCGAGTCTGGAACACGTGCTCACCGCGATCGCGGCGCTGACGATGACAGGCATCGCCATCGTAGGGTTGTGCTCGCGGCCGACGGCTCGCGTCTTTCGATTGGTGGGCTGGGCCAGTCTCGGGCTACTAGCAGTGGGTGTGTTAAGCGCTCTCGTGCTGCTTTTGATCGGTCTCCGTTGAGGAGCTATAGTCCCATCTAACCGAGTCGAGGCATGGCAAGATCACGGGTCGTAGTCTACGAAAAACCCACTTGAGGGACCTGTCGCAAACTGGCGAAGCTGCTCCGTGAGGGCGGCATCGACTTCGAGCGTATCGACTACACGGTCGCGCCTTTATCGCGCAAGAAGCTCGGTGAATTGGTCAAGAAGATGCGAATTGCACCGCGTGAGCTGCTGCGCAAGAGAGAACGCGCCTATAAAAAGCTGAACCTAGGGCGCGCTGACATCACCCAGGGCCAGATTCTCGACGCGCTGGCCAAGCATCCGGAGCTTTTGCAGCGGCCGATCGTCGAACGAGGCGCACGGGCCGTGCTCGCCAGGCCGCCCGAGAGAGTGCAGGCGATATTGTGAATCGGCGAGGCACGAATCGCCTGATCTGGCTCGCTTATCCATTCCTAGCCGGAGTGCTGATCGGCAGCGCTGGCTGTGGCCAGGGAGAGCTGGATTCCGAGACCGTCGTCACGTTCCCCGCTAGCGCTGTGGGCGCCGAGGCGGAATTGCTCGCGCTGCAGCTCGACCGTTTCATGCAGCAGAACCCCGACATACG
>JBDHAI010000263.1:0-4034 GCA_039588155.1 Gemmatimonadota bacterium
GCGGTGACCGGGTCCACCCTGCTCGGGGCTCGCTGCGCGAGCCGATGCGACGCGCCCGTAACGTTGTTACGAAGAAACTGCCGCAGAGGTTCCAGG
This sequence comes from Gemmatimonadota bacterium, assembly GCA_039588155.1. Taxonomy (GTDB): domain Bacteria; phylum Gemmatimonadota; class Gemmatimonadetes; order Palauibacterales; family KS3-K002; genus JBDHGH01. The sequence goes on from JBDHAI010000263.1 coordinate 97, forward strand.
CAGGCAAGGGCGCCCCTTCCCACTGTTAGGGGAAGCCGCTACGCTTCATGAGCGACGTTCGGGTTTCTGCGACAGTCGGAAACCCGGACGCAGTCTTCGATGACTTACCTGGCGGATGCGATGAGTCCCTGGCTTCGCCGCGCCACGCTGGCGATCCTGTTGCTTGTTCTCAAACCGGGCGAAGCGGCCGCTGTGCAGGCCGACACCTCCGGTGGCCGGGTCGCGCTCGCGCTGGTGGACTCGGCGCTGGTTGTCCTCGAGCGTGGGGAACTGCGCGGCGCCAGGGTGCTGGCTGAGGATGCGGTCGAGCTCGCCCCCAAGGACCCCCGGGCCCTCATCAGCCTCGGTCGGGTGCACCTGGCCTGGCCCCGGATCGGTCGCTTCACGGCGCTGAAGTTGTTCCGGCGAGCGGCGCGCATGATCCCGGAAGATCCCGAGCCCCATTACTGGATCGGGCGAACGGGCCTGGCGCTGCTCGGCGATGACGGTGAGGCGATCGCGCGCCGGGGCCTGGAACGGACACTGGCGCTCGATCCCCACTTCGAAGACGCCTGGGAGCGCTGGCGGCTGCTTTACCGAAGTTCCGAGGATCGGGCCGGGATGGTGGAGCTGCTCCTGCCCCACGCGGAGGAGATCGAGGTTCGCGGGCGTATCGCGGGGCTGTGGGTGGAGAACGGCGCCTGTCAGCGGGCAGACTCGCTGCTCGCTGACTTGGAGAGGGAGGCGTTGGACGTTCGTTGGCCCGCCTGGCGGGCGGAGTGCGCCTACGCGAGGGGGCGCGACGAAGAGGCTTGGGCCCACTACCAGGAGGCTCTCGCCCTCGCGAGCCACGACACGGCGAACGTCTTGTGGGCCCAGATCGCGTCGATCGCCCGGCCAGACGAACGCGCGGCCTTTGCCGCCCTCGAGGCAGGGACGCGGGAGCGCTTCTACCAGGCGTTCTGGTCGCCGCGGGATCCGAACGTGCGGACGCCGGCGAACGAGCGGATCGGCGAGCACTTCCGCCGTCGTGCGGAGGCCCGTAATCGATTCCCGCTTCTGCATCCGCTATCGCTCTATCACCACTCGCGCGAGTACCGGAACCTGGTCTCCCGCGTCTCCAGCGCCGAGCTCGAAGACTATGTGGCGGCCCAGCTCGAGCGGGGCACGCGTATCGCCGAGGCGCTGAGCTCGATCGAGTTGCGCGACGTGGTTCGTCCGCCGCTGGAGGCGCTGATCGATCAGAAGGCTGGCTTCAGCACGCCGGACCTCGAAGGTGTGAGCCCGGAGATACTACCGCTGGGCCGGAACCTACCCGAGATGATCGACGATCGCGGCCTGGTCTTTGTCCGGCACGGGCCGCCCGCGCGCTACGACTTCCGAACGATCGATGCCGAGGAGTGGGCCTACGACTCCGAACCAGCGCTGCGGCTGAGATTCCACCGTGGCGCACCCATGGGCGCCGCCGGTCGGGCCGGGGGGCCCGAGCTCCCCGAGATCATGTTCCGGCCGCTGACCACGTCGCAGGCGCGATCGGTCGCCGTCGCGATGACCTGGGACCGGTCATCGCTGCCGGCACCGCTCGCCTTCGGATTCTGGTTCGCGCGCTTCCGAGCCCGCGATGACACGGACCGAACCGAGCTGCTCATCTTCACGGAGCCCAGCCTCGCGGCGACCGCCGTGCTCTGGGACGGAGCCGGGCAGGAGCTCGGGCGCGACGAGGCCGAAGCGGGCCGCTGGCTGGAGCTGGAATCCGCCCCGATCCAGGCTCTCCTGGCCCTGGACGTGGAGCGCAACGACTCTCTGGGCCGCTACCGCGGGATCGTCGAGCTGTCGGCCTTTCCTCCCGACAGCCTGGCCGTGAGCGATGTGCTGCTGGCGCGAGCCGCGGTTACCGTTGACGCGGTGCGCGAGGAAGTTGCCGCACTCGCCCTTCCTTCGTTGGAGCTGCCCGCAGATAGCGCCTTCGCTATCTACATGGAGGTGTACGGGCTCGCGTTGGAAGACGGATTGCAGCGCTACGAGGTGACCTACCAACTCGAGCGCGAACGCTCCTGGCTGGGGCGGCTGTTGGGGGGACGCGACCGGGTCGAGCTGCGCTTCGAGCGCGCGCGGAGAGGGGACCAGCCCTACTATATGACAGAGTTGACCCGCATCGATCCCGGCGCGCTCGATCCGGGTGAATACGTCTTGCGTATACAGGTGCGGGACCTGGCGAGCGGCAGGGTCTCCGCGAGCCGGGCGGTCTCCCTGCACATCGGCCGCTAAGGGCGGTTCCGCTCACGGCCCGTCGCCTGCTCGCGCGGGATAATCTGAAGCACCGTGCCGCCCACCTCTTTGATTCCTGCAAGCGTCCGGGGCCTCCCCCAGCCGCCCCGGGCGATGATCGGTCCGCGGATCGACCAGTTCCCGATGATCCAGGCGCCCGTCGGAAGCCGCTCGAACTCCAGGCGGCCGCCGAAGTGCGTGGAAGGGACTCCGATGTCGAGGCCGGTGTACTGGTAGTCGAGGGAGCGCAGTGCTCCAGTCTGATGATCCAGCCAGAGCACCCCCCGCACATCCGCGACGTCGCGACCCGGCACCGGCTGGAAGTCCAGGCCGATGAGACCGGCCTCCCCGCGCGTCCGCACCTCGAAGCAGTGCGTGTCGAGAAACGCGTCGGAGAGCAAGACGTCGGCGTCGGGCGCGTAGTATGAGGTGTCTCCGGGGCTCTCCTGAACGAAGCCGTGTCGAACGAGGTCGTCCGCGTTGGCGGCGACGAAGGGGCGCGCCATTCGCCAGGTGGTGTCGGCCTGCTGCTGCCTGACGACTCGCGTCCGCGGATCGAGCTCGCTCTGATAGCGGACGACTTCGAAAACGAAAAGCTGGCCGCGTTCCGTCCAGCGTACGGCGTTGAGGGCCTTGCGGGCAGCTTCCCAGAGGCTCGCCATCTCCAGCCCCGCCTCGGGTCGCACCGTGCACTGGCGTTCCGCCTCGACGTCGAGGCTGCTCAACTCGATGGGCCGGATGGATATCGCCATGCGGTAGAGGCGGCTCTCGCCGGCGGCGAGCTCGAGGGGCGCGGAGGTCGTCGTGCGGTAGGCGATGTGCTCCGCTCGGAGTCTGTAAGTGCCCGAGCCGGGAGCTCGCAGGAGGAACGTACCCTCATCGTCTGTGAGGACGCCGTCCAGCTCTCGTCCGGCCGAGTCGATGAGCAGGACGAGGGCGGCAGCGATTGGCGTCTCGCTGTCCGGCTCTAGCAGCCGGCCTCGGACGGTTTGCGCCGAGCCGGGGGTCGCGAGAGCGAAAAAGCTCAGCAGGATCGGCAATTGCAGGGCGCGAAGCCTAGCCATGAGGTCGGTCCCCGCGATCGATGGGAACTACGGCTACCATTAGTTCAAAAAATACGGCAATGCGCTGAGGTTCGCGATGCCGGACACGCGTCCGTCGCAAGCCGCGGCCACTGGCGTCGCTGATCTCTCGCCATCAGGTTTGAAAAGCGACAGGGACTACCATCTCTTGTACGGGAGGAGGCCGTGCTCATGCTCAAGCTCGTGTACTCCAGTGCGACGGTATTCGTGGCTGTGCTCGCGCTCTCGCTGGATGCTCTGGCGGCGATGAAGCCGCAGAGCCCGGTCGAGCGACCCGTGATGGCTAGGTCGGCGGAGAGAACTCAGGAGTCGCAAGGCTCGCAGGAGTGGAACGGTGAATCGCCGTTCACGCCTCTCGACCTGCCGGCATCCAACATGCTGCGCACGGGCGCCGGTCGGCCAGGACCGGAGTACTGGCAACAGCGCGTAGACTACGCGATCACGGCGTCGCTCGATGCGGGGAATTCGCACACGATTCGTGGGAACGCGCGCATCGCTTATTCGAACCTGTCGCCGGACCGACTCTCCTATCTCTGGGTTCAGCTGGACGGGAATCTGTGCGGCGGGGAGAGCGTGGCCGCCGTCCTCGATCAGCCGCCCCTCGTCTTT
>JBDHAI010000264.1:0-4028 GCA_039588155.1 Gemmatimonadota bacterium
GCGGTACCAGAAACACGGCGCCCGGCCAGCCGACCGAGCGTTTTCCGTGTCCACGAAGACCAACTGACAAACTCCGGAGGGGGGACTCGAACCCCCGACCCGACGGTTAACAGCGGCCGGCTCCGACCCACTAGCTCGTTGATACACAGCAACTTGCAGGTGCGGCCACCACGGCGGACCTCGCGTGGACCTCCTGTTTCTACGTGCTGCGCACGGAGCGTTGGCTCCGGAGGCAATCCCCGCACGCTCACCAGCGCTCGTGGGCGCTCATTCTGCCCGGCTTTCCTGACCTGAACGCTCGTGGGCGCTCGTACGCGCTCGTGGGCGTTGTGACAATGTCTGTGACAGCTCAGCCGACCCCTTCAGCCGCAGCGCGGCCAATACCCCCAGTGTAAGTGCGATCTGCACCACGAAGTAGGCCACGATGAACATCGCGTAGTCCAACCGACCGAGTGTCGTGGCTGCGACGACGATGGCGATGGCGGTGTTGCGCGCCGAGAACTCGACGAGGAACGCAATCCGATCAGGGAAGGGCGCCCGCAGCAGCCACCCGAGGGAGAAGCCGACTGCCATGGTGGCCGTCGTGAGTAGAGCCGCAAGCCAGATTGCCGAGACGAATTGCTGCGCGAAGACGGAGCGCTGGTCGATGACGACAAAGGTGACGATACCCACGACCATAAGGAGGCTGATGCGGCGCAACAGAGTGCTATGTTGCGCGACCAACAGGGGCCGCCGGTGCCGCACGAACATACCCAAAGCGATCGGAACGAGCATCAAGACCACCAACTGCTGCACCATGGGCCCCAGCGGGATTCCTATGTCCGCCTGCTCACCGAGGTAGAGCAGAAGACCACCGGTCGCGAGCAGCGGAAACGTCGCGATCCCAATGGTATTGCCCAGTGCCGTGAGCGTGACCGACAGAGCCGTATTCCCACGCCCAATGTAGACAAGAAGGTTCGAAATGGGTGCACCAGGAGCCGCTGCGATGAGCACGATTCCCGCGACAATGGGCTCCCCGGGCTTCAATGTCAGGATCGCCGCGCCCGCTATCAGTGGAAAGACAACGAGGGGCGCCAACGTCCCGACGACTGTGGACTTGGGGTGCTGTGCGACGCGGCGGAAGTCCGCCGGCGTCAGTTCTAACCCGACCACCAGCATGAGGACGAAGACGGCGGCCGGGATCGCGACCGTCGTGATGACCTGCATTAGTGCGTGGCTCGGGCGATTCCGAGCTTCCTCATCCGTCCCCGCAGCGTGCTCGGGTTGAGGCCCAGCCGCTCCGCCGCATTCCCGGGTCCCTTGACCTTCCAGCCGCACTGCTCGAGTACGCTGACGATGTGGGACCGCTCGACGCCGGCAAGGTCCTCCACGAGGCTCGCGGAGTCCTGGGTTGCGTCTGCTGCGGTAGCTCGAGCGGGGAATCCCTGACCGCTGAACGTCGCACTAATCGCTCTAGACGACAGAATCGTGGGATCGAGGATGGAGAGCGTGGTACCCGGCGACAGCACCACCGCTCGCTCGATGACATTCTCCAGCTCACGGATGTTCCCAGGCCAATCGTAAGCCACCAGGGCTTCCATGAGTTGACTGGGGACTTCGGTGATCGCCCTCCCGTGCCTCGCGCGCGCCTTCTCGATGAAGTGCCAGATGAGGATCGGAATGTCATCCCGATGTTCGCGGAGTGGCGGAAGGTCGATCGGGACAACACGAAGCCGATAATACAGGTCAGCCCGAAAGCTGCCTTCCTCCACGGCCTGCTCCAGATTCCGGCTCGTGGCGGCGAGCACCCTGACATCGGTCGATCTCGTCTTCGCAGAGCCCAGGCGCTCGAACTCGCCTTCCTGCAGCACTCGTAGGAGCTTCGCCTGAACATCCGCCGAGAGGTCGCCGACCTCATCGAGGAAGATCGTTCCCCCGTCGGCCAGCTCGAACCGACCAGTTCTCTGACTCACCGCACCGGTGAACGCCCCCTTCTCGTGGCCAAACACCTCGCTCTCGGCAAGCGAGCTCGGGAGTGCCGCGCAGTTCACCTTGATCAGTGGACGCTCGTTTCGCCCGCTCTGCGCGTGCAGGGCGCGGACGATGAGCTCCTTCCCCGTGCCGGTGTCACCCCGGACCAACACCGTTACGTCGGTGGGAGCGACCTGCTCAACGACCGCCAGAACGCGCCGTAGTGCTGCGCTGTGGCCCACGATGCCCGAGAAGTTATGTACTGCGCTGATCTCCTCGCGCAGGTAGACGTTCTCGGACTGCAGCCTAGCCTGGAGCTCCTTAACTCGTGCGAGCGCCGACTGCAGCCGCCGCTCGCCATCGCGCCGACTCAGCGCGTTCGCAAACACGTGGACGATCAAGTTCAGGCGCTCGACTTCATCATCGGTCCACGAGCGCGGGTGGCGCACTGACACAACTGAAAACACGCCCACCGGCCGTCCTGCGACGGCGAATCGCATAGACAGGTGAGCCCTCGCGCCGGACCTGCGGAACTCCTGCTGGTCCACCTCCCAGCCCGGCGGCGCCGCCCGGGTGTCTGGAACCTTTGCGATATCCCCGCGGCGAACTGCGGCAAAGACCTGGGGAAGGGTGGGACCCATGATGACTCCCTTGCGGATCGGCTCCACACCCGGCGCGGCCCAGGAATGCCTCACGGTGGCCGACTCACCGTCCTCGGCGAATTCGCTCATGACCAGCCGATCGACATCCAGAAGCGAGCCGATCTGTTCCAGCGCGGAGTGGATCTCGCGCTCCACCGCATCCCCTGGGAGGCTAACGAACCGCGCCGACAGCTCGGCCAGGAAGCGGTCGAAGCCAACTACTTGTTCGGGTTCGTTCGACACCATAGACTCCGGTTGCCGCAGGACGCTGAGGTGCGTGCCAAAAGCCGCACGGTGGGGCGAATTCCAGCACCCAGCGGGTGTTATATGACACCGTGACCGCTGTTGTCAAGGGTGGGGGTGTGTCTTGGGCGGTTCCGTAAACACCAAGCAAACAACTAGTTACCAGCCCGCCGACTGGAATTCGAGTCGTGGCCCGACCGTTGCCACGAGGTACGGCCGTGACAATTCGGATCCTGCGGTCTGGAGACGATGCCGTAGTCGTCCTGCGGGTAGAAGGCTGGCTCGAGGCGCGGGACGTCCCGGAACTGGAACGGGCGGTGGGTGGGTCCGTTGCGGGTCGAGTGGCCCTCGATCTCTCCGAGCTCCGGTCAGCATGCAGGTCGGGCATCCAGGCCCTGCAGTCCTTCGGGGAGCGGGGCATCGTGCTCAGAGGCGTGCCACCCCTGATTGCCCTGCAACTCGACGCAGAGTTGCTGGACGCGGGGCCCCGGAGCGACTCGGAACAAGGGAGGTGAGGACGGCAAACCACTCACGTCACGGCGTCAGCTAACGGTTCAGAATCCATACCACGCAAAGGAGTAAGCCATGAAGTACGGCAGCAAGAAAGAAGCGAAGAAGTGGTCCATGAAGGCCCTGCGGGGTGGCTTGGTTGCCACCATTCCCACGCCCTTTGACGACAACCTGCAAATCCACGAGAAGGACACGCGGGCCCTCGTAAGGTATGTGATCGACACGAAGAACGACGCGATCTTCATCACCGGCAACGTGGGTGAGTTCTACTCGATGTCGATGGCCGAGCGGAAAAGGTTCGCCGAGATCGTGATTGACGAGGCGGGTGGCGACATTGCGGTGATAGTGCAGACGGCCTCACACTGTGCGGCAGACGCCATCGAGCTCTGCCGGCACGCCGAGGAGAAGGGGGCGGATCTCGTCGCGATGCTCTCGCCGTATTTCCAGGCGGCGACGGACGAGGCCGTAGAGGAGTGGTGGCACTACGTGACCGATCACTTCGACATCGGTTGCGTGTTCTACGACAGCCCGCTGTCAAAGCTCGTCACGGCACAGACCCTGGGCCGGATCGCGCGCGAGATCCCCAACATCGTTGGCGTGAAGGACGGCAGGCCCGACCAGATGTGGTGCTGGGAAGCCGAGCGCGAGGCCAACTACGAGATCTGGGTCAGCAATCCGCTCGAG
>JBDHAI010000265.1:0-4436 GCA_039588155.1 Gemmatimonadota bacterium
TACCGCTGGGCCGCAGGGGCTCACGATACAAAAGCGCTGGTCGACAGCGTCGACAGTCTACTGGTGCGCGTGAAGTCGATAGCCGACGCCGCCCTCAAGGATCGCTCCCCGCCGGGAGTGGGATCATGAGTGCCAAGCTTCGCGAGGTCATCGACGAGCTCGACCGGCGCCAACGCGCCGGCGACCTCGATGCGCTCATCGTGGTGTTCAAGACCAAGGATGGCTCGGTTGCAGACCGGACCGCGGGCGACGCCGCCGAGCCGCTCATGTTGCTCATCATGCAAGCCCTCGTGGATGACGGGCGCGCCTTTTTCCTGGCCCACAACCGCCGCACTGACAGCGAGCGCCGGCCGAGCCTCCGGGGCGTCGAGGACGCAGAGCCGAAAGAGGGATCATGAGCGAACGCGTACGATGCGACACGTGCCGCTACTGGGACAAGGCGAGGTCCGAGCGCGACCGCCTCCTGGGCAAATGCCGACGGGCACCGCCCGGGATGGGTCCCCACGGCAACACGCTGTGGCCCAATACGAGCTCGAATGACTGGTGTGGCTCATGGTCCGAGGTCCTCGCCCCGACCCCCAGGGAGGTTGTGCTGCGGCGGCATCTCGAGGCGATCGGGCACGAGTGCCCCTGGCCCGAAGGCTTTGACGGTGTCCATGACGCGACAAGCCAGCTCTTCACCATCAGGCAGATCCTCAATCAGGCCGGTATAGCGCCCTGGAGGAAGGATCGCTCCCCATCGGAAGAGGGATCATGACGACACCCAAGGCCTGGATCCAGCTGGCGTCGAACACCGCCTGCAAGATGACCATGCGCGCGCTCGGAAGCATGCTGGCCGAAACCGATGCCGAGCTCGCCGCCAACATCCGCGGGATGAGGAGCGACCTGCTCTGCGCTCTCGACAGCCTCGCCTCGGCCGCAGCTGCGATCGAGAACGCGCGCGAGGAGGCCCCGTGAGGCGCCGTGACCTCTTCCGCCTGGCCAAGACCTCCGTCGCCGCGTTCCTCGTCGCGAAGTACGGGCCGCCCCAGCCCGAGGCCCTGGTGCACTGGGGCACGTTCAGGAACCGGGAGGGCCAGATCGCGCTCTGGGTCGCAAACGACAGCGGCGTGCCCCGCCACTTCAGCGTCGTCTTCGGCCCCCTCGAGCTCCTCCCAAGGATCGATCCGCTTTGAAAGAGGGACCATGACCGAGCACGAATACCCGCTTTGGTGCATCGACCGACACTCTAACGATGAAGTGGGCTACCTCGGACCGTTCGACACGGCCGAGGAGGCCCAGGCCCGCTGCAACGCAGAGGACACCGAGGACCCCAGCAAGTGGTCGATCCGCCGATGCCGCCGCGTGACCGCCAAAGAGATCGGCGTTCTCCATCGTCTGGAGCGACTGGTCGAGGAGTGGGACGAGGGCGTATGCGATAGCGCCGTGCCGAGCGACTGCTGGGCCAACTGGGAGGACTCCATCGTGGAGCTGCGCGCCACCAAGGACGCCGAGGGGGCCTTCCTCGAGTGGGCCGAGAAGCACCTTCGTATCGACGCCTACGTCTGCGAACCCGAAGAGGATCGCTCCGCACTGAAGGAGGGACCATGAGCGACCAGTACAGCTTCTGCGAGACCCCAGCCGCCTTCCTGTGGCACATCCGCGAGCTGTCTGACGCTGGCCCAAAGCCACACGGCGGCGCGGACACGCCTACGCTCTGCGGTCGCGAGGCCGCCTGGGACATCCGGTGCGAGATCACGCCAGCGTCGCTCCAAACCGTGGCCGAGGTCGGCGCCGGCAAGCGCTGTCCCCATTGCGTCAAGGCCTACAAGGATCGTTCCCCAGTGAAGGTGGGACAATGACCAAGAGCAAAAAGCAAGCGTACGCCGTCGCGCGCAAGCTCGGGATCCGCATCATCGAAACCGAATGCCTGCCGCACCCCGCCTCAGGCAGATGGAATAGCGGCAAGACGATCCGGATCCACCCGCTTCGCTCGACCGCCTACACGGTCCTTCACGAGATCGGCCACGTGCTCTGTGGGCACGCATGCTGTCGTGAGCACTGCGAGTACATGGCCCACGGTGCCGCCATCGCCCTCGCCCGGCTCCACAAGATCCGGCTCCGAAAAGAGTGGCTTTCCGACATCGATGTGTACGCTGGCCGTAGCGCACGAAAGGCCTGCGGCGCGATAGAGGCGCACAGGCTGCGAAAGAAGAAGAAGGCATGAAGCTCGAGCTCACTGGCGAAGACGTCACCCTGCTTCTCAAGGGCATGGACACCATCATCCAGATGGCCCAGCGCAGCCGCTGGCCCCTGGCGCGCGTCCAGCCCTTCATCGACCTCATGCACAAGATCGACAGGCAGACCCTGGAGGACCGCTTCGGAGTGAGAGAGGGACCATGACCGTAAGCAAACAAGTCAAGAGACGCGAGGAATCCATCACCTTGACCAAGGCCCAGTGGTTGGCGATGGGGACCGCGATCTACGGCCCCGACACCGACCAGTGGAAGTTCCGATGCCCGATCTGCGGCAACGTCGCTGCGATCGGGGACTACCGGCAGTTCAAGGACAAGGGCGCGACGCCCGACTCGGCCGCCACCGAGTGCCTCGGCCGGTACAAGGGGGGACGAAGCGCGTTCTACGAACGCGAGGGGCAGCCGTGCGACTATGCGAGCTGGGGGCTGTTCAGGATAGGCGATGTCTTCATCGACCATGGCAAGGAGCGACCGCAAGTCGTCTTCGACTTCGCCGATGAGGTACCCGAGGATCAGACCCCAGTGAGAGAGGGAACGTGAGCACCAAGGAAGAGACACCCCGAGAACCCCTGGTCGTCGAGGAGGACGGCTTCCTTCGCATGAGGACCGGAGCCGAGTACCGCTTGCTTCGCGCCGAGGTGTGGTTCTCTCCCACGACCAGCGAGTTGGTCGTTTTGGGCGACCCCCGTGACGTCGAGCCGGAGGGCTGCGCGGACGATGACCCGCGCACCCACAACTGCGACCAGCGGGGCTGCGGCCAAAGTCACGTCCTCGGCCGCCTGTTCCTCTGGCCTCCCTCGGTACGAGCTGCGACGCTCAAGGAGGGACCATGCAAGCCGTCGTAGAGGTCTACAGGGCCCGGCGCGACGCCAGGTACAGCGACAAGCCCCGCTGGAACTGGCGCCTCTGGCTCGCCGGGAAACGGCACGCCACCGGGCCCGGGTTCGACACGATCATCGAAGCCGCGCAGGCCGCGAGGCAGCTCCACGAGGTCATCCGCAACTCGCGCCTCGTTCTGCCCAGCGACGAGATGAGGCAGGAGCGAGCGAAGGATCGCTCCGCAGTAGGAACGGGACGATGAGCAAGATCGGGGAACGGAACGGGGCCTGGGTGGTCATTCTCGAGGGGAGCGAGGCCGCCCGAGAGGGCGACTGCCGCGACTGCTGGTACCTCCAAGGCCACGTCTCCTGGTGGTGCACGAACAAGAAGGCCGTGAAGGCTCATGGCACCTTGATCCCCGGACGCACCAACTGCAAGTTCTGGAAAGAGGCGCTTCGCATGCCGCGAAGCCCGAGCGCTCTCGGCTGGCGGAACGAGGTCCCAAAGTGAAAGCGAACCGATCCTTGGAGAAGGAGCAGAAGGATGACTGACAGAAGCCCGTTTCTTACTGGCTCACGTGTGTACGGCACACCAACCGAGTGTAGCGACCTGGACGTGGTGATCCGTTGCGACCCGTATGTGATCGCCGCCATCGAGGCCGCCGTTGGCTCGTCGGCCACCGACTACGACCACGAAAGCATCTCCGTTCAATGCGGGCGCGTGAACCTGCATCTGTGCGCCAGCGATCGCGAATATGATCGCTGGCGACAGGGCACGCGCTCGTGCGAGGTGGTCGCGCCGATTGACCGCGACACCGCGATGAAGATGATGCGCGTGAGCGGCGTTGACCGTGGCGCGGTGAGAGACCGAGGCCCGCACGCCTGCTCTAGAGCCGGTCCAGGAAAGGTGAGCGTGATGCGAAACGACGGGCGCGTAACGCCGTATCGTGTGTGGATGGGCTACGACAAGCGAGATCACGCGCGCGTTCGAAAGCACCCTGACCAGGCAGGCCCGAAGGTGCGCGAGGGGCGATCACAGGTTCCCGCCCGGCGCGATGAGGTGCTGGGGCTGTGATGCGCCCCGCCTCTACGTCGTCGATGGGGCGAAGGAGAAACGAACATGAAGTGCCGAGCTTGTGGGGAAGAAGGAGCCATCACGCGCTACTGCTGCGCTGACCAGCCGGTGTTCTGCGACGTCTGCAACGCCCTGCACCAGAAGAGGGCCCACCCGGAGCCGCAAAAGGAGCTCTTCGAGGAGAAGGATCGCTCGGCAAGGAAGATGTGACCATGGGAGAAATCACCATCAGAAACGTGCCGCGCACGCCCAAGACCGTCACCGCGTCCAAGCTCCACGCTGGCCAGTGGGCCGCCGCCGGGAGATTCT
>JBDHAI010000266.1:0-8430 GCA_039588155.1 Gemmatimonadota bacterium
AAGCTGAACGGCCTCGCCCGCGACCGGGCGCTCGAGCTGGTGGCTCTGAAGAACAGCCAGGCGGCGGTCACGTATCTGATCAACCGCGAGTACCCGGCCCTCGGGTACGACACGTTGGCCTTGATCGTGGATGAGGCGTTCGACACCAGGGCCCAACAGTAGCGGGAACGTCAACAGTCAACAGACGACGTTCGACGTTCGCCCGGAGTACGTCGAGCCCGCGCTGGACGGGCGGACCCACTCTTAGCGACAAACTCGGGAGCTTCACATGCGCCTGGCCAGGTTCGGATTTCGCTTCGCCCTCCTAGCTGCGCTCATCTGGGTCGCCCTCTGTGTCCCGACTTCGTTGTCTGCACAGCAGGCTGAAGCGGAAGTCGAGGAGGAGGCCGAGGAATTCCCGGTTCACGGAATCGGCATATTCCTGGGAGGCGCCACGGAGACCCGACGCGAGGAGAACGTGACGTACGTTGCTTTAGGACTGGAGTACGGTCTACAGTTCAGCCGCCACTGGGAAGTCGCCGCCGCGATCGAGTTCGTCGGCCCGGAAGAGGAGTTCGACCGCGAGATCGTCGTCTTGGTCCCCCTGGTCTATATCTACAAGCGGCTCCACGTCGTGGGAGGCCCGGGGGTCGAGTTCGTGAAAGAAGAAACCGAAGGTGGGAGCGAGACGGAAACCGAGTTTCTGGGGCGAATTGGCGTTGCCTACCGTTTCCCTGTCGGCAAGGGCTTTGCCCTTCTGCCCCAGTTCAACACCGACTTCATCGAGGGCGGGAAGATCACCTACGTCTACGGAGTCACGGTCAGCAAGGAATTCTAGAACGTTCAACAGACGACGTTCGACGCTCCCCGCAACGTTCAACAGAGGACGTTCGACGCTCAACGATCAGGTCGACCTTCAACCCTCAAGTCGAATCGACCACCAGTGCCGCTGAGTCCAAAACCCGCGCTGGATTCAAACGCTCAGTTGACGGCTGAAACGTTTAACGTTGCCTTGAGCGTCGAAAGTTGAACGTCGTCTGTTGAACGTTGAATTAGTTCGCCGGCGTGATCTAATCGAGTGGGCGCCAGATGTAGACCGAGGCGACGGTGGACGTGAAGGTGCCGCTATTCCGCCGATCGCACTCGAAGCCGCCGATAGCGGTCGGCTTCCGCCGGCCGCCCCCATACATCGTATAATCCGGCAAGCCTCTCGAGGGCCTGCTGGGTATTAGGGTCTTCGAGACCCCGCTCCTCCCGAAGCTGAGTATAGCTGTCCAGAAAGAGCGATTCCGCCTCCTCGAACCGGCGCTGAACCACGAGGCAGTCGCCGAGCCTGCTCTGCGCTTCGACCACCTGCCAACGCGTATCGGGGGGTGCGTCTTTGAGAATGCTCAACGCTTCGCGCAGCAGCGGCTCCGCCTCTCGGTAAGCGTCCCGATCCATCAACAGTGAAGCCAGTCCGATCAACGGCCTGACAGCGAATGTTGGGGCGACGGACGCCTCGCGTAGCGTCGCGATGGCTTCGCGCCAGAGCCGCTCGGCCTCGTCGGTCTCCGAAAGCCCGTACAGCGCCGAGGCGAGATTCCCCTTCACAATCGCAGTAAAGGGGTGGTCGTTACCCAGAACGTCGCGATAAACAGGCAGCGCCTCGCGGTAAAGTGGGTCGGCTCGCTCGAACTCACCTCGATCGCTCAAGCGGCCCGCGAAGTCGTTCTTGACCCGCGCCACGTGCGGCGCACCGCTCCCGAACACCTGGCCGTATGTCACGATCGCAGCCTCGAACAAGGAATCGGCCGTATCGTAGTCGCCTCGATCGGCCATGATGTTCGCCAGGCTGAGTAGACTCTCCGCGACATCCTGGTGCGGCTCCGGATAGAGCATTTGCGTTAACGCGAGCGCCTCCCGAGCTTCGCTCTCCGCCGCCTCGTAGTCCCCCTTCCTCCACAACAACGTGGCCAGGGAACTGAGGCTCTTTGCAATATGGGGGTGTTCGGCGGCGTACCGTTCGCGCCGGATCGCCAGCGCCTCGCGAAAGTGCGTCTCGGCCGCTTCCAGGTCGCCCTGATTAGTCTTGATCCACCCCATATTCATGTGGATGGTCGCTATGCCGGAGCGTTGGTCGCCTGCGGCCTGTCGGTAGACCACGAGTGCTTCCCCATATGCCGAGACCGCCTCGTCGTACTCGCCCTTTACCTGCAGCATGAAGCCGAGGTTGTTTAAGCTTCGCGCAAATTCCGCTCTGTCCTGCTTGCCCGCTGCGCGCAGTATGGCCACGGCGCGGCGGAGAAGAGGCTCGGCCTCCTCGAGCTTGCCGGCCTCGCTTCGAAGCATCCCCAGGTCATTCAAGCTCAGGCCTAAGTCGGGATGATCGGGATCGAGGGTCCGCTCGCGCAGCTCTAGAGCGGCCTCCCATTGAGCGGCGGCTTCGTCGATGAGCCCGAGGGAGTGGTACACCTTTCCCAAAACCTGCATCAGCGTCGCCCGCACCTCGGGCTGGTCGGCGAGCTCGACGCCGACCCATCCGGCGCCACGATCCAGAACCTCGCGTACGGTCACCGTGTCCCCCAGCGTGACGCGCGGATCGGAGCTCTCGAACAGACCGACCAGGAACGCCGTGACCTGTTCGGCCTTGTCCCGCTCCCGCGCCGTCCGCTCCGCCTGGATTCCCATGGCGACCGCGAAGCCGATGATGGCCACGAAGCCGGCGACGGTCGTCGCGACGCCGATCTTGTGGCGTCGCACGAACTTCGATGCCCGGTAGCCAACCGTATCCGCACGTGCTGCTACCGGCAGGCCCTCCTGGTGCCGCCGCACATCGTCCGCGAGCTGCTCGGCCGACGCATAGCGCCGCTCTGGCTCCTTGCGCATCGCCATCATGACGATGTTGTCCAGGTCCCCGGCCAGACGGCGCCTCAACTTGTCCGCGGTGGTGCCCCGTGCGTGACTGACGTCCTCAGGCGTAATCGCTGGCTTGCCCTCGACGTCTTCGAACTCCTCGATACGCGTGACCGCCGCCGAGGGCCGATCCGGCTCCGTCTCGCTGATGATCCGCTCTACCTCCAGCAGCGACCGGCCCGATAGGCGGTACGGCCGGTGGCCCGTCAATAGCTCGAACAGCAACACACCCAACTGGTAAACGTCGCTCGCCGTTGTGATGGCGTCCCCGCGCACCTGCTCCGGCGAAGCGTATTCGGGCGTCATGATCCGCACGCCGGTGCGCGTCTCCAGTTGCGGCGACGCGGACGATTCCGGATCGAGCAGCTTGGCGATGCCAAAATCGAGAAGTTTCACGGTGCCATCGGCGGCGACCAGGATGTTGCCCGGCTTCAGGTCGCGATGGACGACCAGATGGCGATGCGCGTAGTGGACCGCCGAGCACACGGTCCGGAACAGGCGCAACCGTTCGTCGATCGACAGCCGTTTATCATCACAGTAGCTGTCGATCGGCACGCCCTCGATCCGCTCCATGACGAAGAACGGTTGGCCGGCATCGGTGACGCCACCGTCCAGGAGATGAGCGATGTTCGCGTGCGAGACGCGGGCGAGGATCTGGCGCTCGGCGAGGAAGCGCTGGCGCAGCTCTTCGCTATGCAGGTCGCCGCGCAGCAGTTTGAGGGCGACCTGTTGCTCGAACCCACCATCCGTTCGCTCGGCGAGATAGACGGTGCCCATACCGCCGTGTCCGATCTCATGGAGGATCTTGTACGGGCCAACCTGGGAGAGCGGCGGCAGCTCGGAGACCGCCGGCTCGCCGCCGGGTCCGCTGATCTCGGCGGCAAGCTGATCGAAACGACCGCTTCGCTGTAGCGACTCGAGCAGTGCCATCACGTCGCGGCGCAGCTCGGGGTCGCCGGCGCAACGCTCGTCGAGAAACGGCTCTCTCTCGGCGGCGGGAAGCTCGCTTGCCGCGATGAATAGCTCTTGGATCTCCTGCAGACGTTCAGGAGTCATGGTCGTGCTCCGTTCTGGAGAACGAAAGGCTCAGGTACCGCTGTGCTGTCAGTCTGAGAGGAGCCCCAGCTCCTGATTGAGCCCAGCGCCTCTGCCGTCTCCTGGACGGACATCCCACCAAAGAATCGGCATTCGACGACACGGCATTGCCGCTCGTTCACCGACTCCAGGCGGGTGAGTGCCTCGTCGAGGGCGATCAGCTCCTCCGCTCGTTCCTCTGCAACCTTAAAGGCGTCATCGAGCGGCACTTGGGTCCACCCGCCGCCGCGCTTCTCACGGGAGCGAGTTCGGGCATAGTCGATCAAGATGCGGCGCATGGCGCGCGATGCCATGGCGAAGAAGTGGGTTCGGTCGCGCCACTCGAGCTGTTCGACGTTGATCAGCTTGAAGTAGGCCTCGTGGACGAGTGCCGTGGTGCTGAGGGTGTGTCCGGGGCGTTCTCCGCGGAGGTGTCGGTGCGCCATCCGCTTGAGCTCGTCGTAGACAATGGGCATCAGCTCATCCCACACCTCGCGGTTTCCAGCTGATAGCTCCGACAGCTTCGCGGTCACATCGTGCTGATCGTTCATCGTCTTCGTCGGCTGCAGGATCAGGGAATATCCGCGTCTCGTGCGGACACGCTGACGGCTAGGCCAGCCGTCGCAGTCAGATCCTGCGTTAGGTTACCCTTTCTTCCCTTATTCCCACAATCCCCAGCATTCCTCTTTCGGCTGAGCCTGGTCACGGACACCCGCCTGTCCGGCCGTGAGCCTGCTTCTGCCCAAACGTCGCCTCTCCCTAGTAGAGCGGGTTCTACCGGGGTGGACCTGCCTGAGGAATCGGTCCAGACAGCGCTGCTCTGGTTCGGCAGACGCTAGCAGCTCAGGAGGCTAGAGATCATGAAAGAATTGAGAAGGGCCGTGTTCCCGGTGTTGGTCCGCACCATTCCTTACGGGACGGCACGCAGCGGACCCCTCAGTCTCGGCCTAAGGAGAGTCACCATGATTACTAGAGAATCATTCAACCGAGTCCACACTGGAGCCATCCTCGCGCTCTTGGCGGTGTGTTTGTTTGCGAGCAATGGTTGCTTTCTTTTTGATGAGGATCCAAGCGGTCCGGAGGGACCGCCGCAATTGCATACCGATGACGCATATGTTGATATCGATGAGCCGGCGTTTTCGACGTACCTGGTTGGGGAGCCAGTGCCGTTCAAAGGACAGTTGATGAACGAAAGAGAGCCCTTTCCGGAAGAGTACTTCATCTGGACGAGCAGCATCCAGGGCGAGCTGGGAACCGGCAGAGAGTTCACCAGAGCCGACCTTGTTGAAGGGAATCACCTCATTACCCTCACGGTCAGGGACAATGCGGGCTTGACCAAAAAAGCAAGCAAAGAAATTGCCATCGTACCCCCTTCCCCTGATGATTGCTCCGAATTCACGCTGTCGGTGTCTCCAGAGACTATCCATGTGGTGGCGGGAGGCGAAGGTTACGCGTACATCCTGATCACTCCAATCGGCGGCTTCACTGGCCAGGTCGAGTTGGGTTTTGTTGAGACTGATGATAGAAGAGTCATGCAGACAAAGAGCCTGGACCAAGTCCAGGGCAAGCCGGACTACGAATTGGACTTTAGAGCTACATCTGACCCTGCGCTGGCCCAAAGCGGCAACACGTATGCGTTCACGTTGAGAGGGAGAAGTGCGCGCAGCCGGTGCGAGGCAACGTTCAGGGTCCAGTTTGGCAGCAGCGGTCAGCTCGCCGGCCTGATCGCTTTCGAGAGCGAGCGGGACGGCAACAAAGAGATCTACGTGATGAGTCCTGATGGGAGCGCCGTACAGCGGCTCACCAACCACCCGGAGGTCGATGTCAACGCGTCATGGTCACCCGACGGGACGCAGATCGTCTTCGCCAGCGAGCGGGACGGCGACGACGAGATCTATGTCATGAACGCCGACGGCAGCAGCAAAACGCAGCTAACTCACAATAAGGTGAATGACTGGAACCCCGCCTGGTCGCCCGACGGCAGGACTATTGCCTTCCGGAGCGAGCGAGATGGCAACAGTGAGATCTACGTGATGAACGCCGATGGCTCCGGCGTCACCCGCCTGACCGACAACCCGGCGACCGATGCCGAGCCCACATGGTCACATGATGGTAGCCTTATCGCGTTCGTCAGCGATCGGGACGGCAACGATGAGATCTACGTCATGAACGCCGATGGGAGTGGGCAGACGAACGTGACCAAGAACGTAGCGAACGACGTGGAACCTGCCTGGTCACCGGTTGCAGACCGGATCGCCTTTGCAAGCGACCGCGACGGCAACGAGGAGATCTACGTGATGAACGCCGATGGGAGTGGGCAGACGAACGTGACCAAGAACAACGCAGAGGATGACGATCCCACATGGTCATGAAGGCCGACGGAAGCAGCCTGATAAACGTGACCAAGAACTCGGCCTACGACGACGAAGCGGCCTGGGGTCGTTGACCAGTTTGGTGCAGGATCCAGCCGCGAGCAATCGCGGACACCGGCGGGGCCTGGCGATCTAGGCCCCGCCGCTGCGTCGGCAGTGCGGGCCAGAGCAATCCCCCCCTTCGCGGCCCGCCCGCTGCCCCTTCATTGGACGCCGCTCCCGCCGTGAGCCCACCGGCGTCCAAACGTCGCCTCTTCTAGTAGAGACACGAGCGGCGGGCGGAATCGCCCGACGGAGCTGCCTTTGGCGGCGGCGAGACTTTGCATGAGGAGGCTAACGTGAATACAAGACAATCAACCCAGAACGTGACACCCGGAGTGCTCTTGGCACTCGTCTTGGCGGGTCTCGTTTTCAGTGGCTGCGCCACACGCCCGACGGAACCGTCGGAGGAAACCTCCGATGTGCCTACAATAGTGGGCGACTGCTCGAACTTCACGCTGACTATGCTGGAGAGTTCTTCGCAAACGTCACGAGGCACCACGGACTACGCAGCGGTCGAGGTCACCCGGCTGGGCCAGTTCAAGGGCAAGGTGACGTTGAGTGTCGTGGAGTCGTCCGCACCGACCTTGTTCAGCGCTTGGAAATTCGATCCCAATCCGTCCGACGGGATTAGCGCCTGGGAATTCAAGATCGCGAACGATCCGTCGCTGAGAGGCACTCAGCACGATGTTACCGTACGCGGCGACGACGCGAACACCGCGTCAAGCTCATGGTGCACGGTATCGCATCCAATCATAGTCGTGAATCAGTAGCGGCTCGAGCGAACGTTGTGGCACACTGGCTTTACCGAGACAGGAAGGGTGCGGGCAGAGTTTCGCAGCGGACATTGGGATCGCGGTGGCCCGTCGAAGATTCCGGCCCGGCGTTGCGCGACATGCACCGAGAGGCTCTGCCCGTACCCAACCGACTTGCGCCGCGTAGAACGTTGAATCTCTGCGTCGAGCGTCGAACGTTGAACGTCGTCTGTTCAACGTTGAGTCAGTCTGCAGCCTGATCGAGCGCCCGCCATATATAGACCGACGCGACGCTTCGGTAGGGACGCCAGCGCTCGGCCCGCTCGATCATCTTGGGAACCTCCTCGACCCCGAAGATCCCCTTCATTCCCTTGCGCACGCCTAGATCGTCCACGGGAAACACGTCGCGACGCCGCATCGAGAACATCAGGAACATCTCGGCGGTCCAGCGACCGATGCCGACGATCGCCGTCAGACGCTCGAGGATCTCCTCGTCGCTGAGGCGCGAGAACCGCACACGGCTCAACTGACCGTGGTCGAAGGCCTGCGCGAGGGCATGCAGGTAGCGCGCCTTCTGACGGGAGACGCCGACGCGGCGCAGCTTGTCGGCACGCGTCTTCAACACGGAGGCCGGCTGCGGAAAGCGTTCGTCGGGATAGAGAGCGCGAAAGCGTCCGATGATCGTGCGCGCCGCTGCGCCTGAGACCTGCTGGGCGATGATCGCGCAGCAGAGCATCCAAAAGTAAGGTTTGTGGGCTTTGATCTCGATGGGACCAACGCGCCTGATGATGGGGCGGAACGCGGGGTCGCGGCGCAGCACTTTCACCGCATCGCTTACACTCCACCGCACCGCACCCGTCATGGCTTTCGGCTGTCGCATTGGGTATGAGGGGGGGCGCTAGAGCCCCTTGGGTGGACCCAGAATCTCCGCCCAGATAATCGCCCGCTGCATAGCGCCCCACTCCGGCCGATCCGGCAGCTTGGCTTTCGCTCTGCGCCGCGCCGGGCGCGCCTTTGCCGTCATGTAGCGGTCGTGAAAGTCGCTATGGGAGGCCACCGGCTTCGGCACATCGTAGCGCTCGTGGAAGCGGTGGTGATCTTCGGGCCGCCGTGGTCGCTCAAGCGTCACCGGCTCGCCCCGCTCCAGCACCAAACGCTCTTCCAGGGATAGCGGCGGCCTCGGCGCTGGTTGGGGACGCCGAGAGACCTCGGAACGTCGTCGCGTCGGAGCTGGCGCCGGCTCGCGGGGCTTCGACTTCGGATAAACGACGACGCGCTCCTGGCTCGCAGGCGGAGCCGTCGCCGCGGCAGCGCCG
>JBDHAI010000267.1:0-4003 GCA_039588155.1 Gemmatimonadota bacterium
CGCGAATTCGCCAAAGCCCTCACCCCCACCCGCGATCGAGAGCATGGCGTGCGGCCGGGCGATGGCCACTTCGGACCCTCCTTCGGTCTCGGCGACCACGACGTTGCAGGGCAGGAGCAGCCCGATGGTGTCGTCCATACTCAGCGCCTGGTGGGCGAGCTGGGGATTGCAGGCGCCGAGGATGACGTAGGGTCGATGCTCGACGTCGATCTTCTCCTTCAGGGTCGCCTTGATGTCGATCGTCGTCAGGACCCCGAAGCCCTCGCCCTTCAACGCGGCCGTGACGCGATCGATCGCATCGCTGAACGACGTGCCCGGCAGCTCTTTCCTCAGTCCGTAGTCGCTATCCTTCACGTGAGTTCTCCGTTCTCCTACAGGTTGCGCGATATGTCTAGAGGGACATGCATGCGTCGCTCACCGTGCTGGCGTCAAGGGTACAGGATCGGAGCTTGACCGGCCTGGCACGCGGAGGCATGTTCTGCAACCTCATTTCGCCCTTGTCTCCGGTATTCTCGTGCCTTCTGGAGGTCGACGATCAGCGAAGCCCCCCAGCGCTGGAAGGCCGTCTTTGACGAGCTGCGGCGGCGTCACGTCATCCGCGTCGGCTGGATGTACGCCGTCGCCGCCTTCGCCCTGCTGCAGTTCGCCGACCTGCTCGTTCCCACACTGTTCTCGGAACGGACGTACACGATTCTGGTCGTCCTGACCATCTGCGCCTTTCCGGTCGCACTGGTCACGGCCTGGGCGTTTGAGATCACGCCGCAGGGTATCAAGCGCGATCACACGCTCGCCGAGACCGCAGGTTACTCACGCAGGTCCGTTACGACGTTTGCGCGGTTTGCCCTCGTCGTGCTGGTGATCGGCGCCAGCGCGTCGGCGGGCTGGGTGGTCTGGCGGCGATCGCAGTCGCGGCTGGTCGCCGAGCCGGCCGACGCCTCGGCTAGGCTCTTCGCCTCCGATCTCGATCCGCGCCGCATCGCTGTGCTCTACTTCGATGACCACAGCCCGGCCCGGAACCTCGGCTACCTCGCCGACGGGCTCACCGAGGAGCTGATCCATCGCCTCGCCGCGGTGGACACGCTTGACGTCATCTCGCGCAACGGGGTGAGGCCGGTTCGCGAGGGGCGGCTCACGATCGACAGTCTCGTGCGAGCGCTGGGCGTTGGAACCTACGTGGAGGGCAGCGTCACCCGCTCGGGCGAGCGATTGCGGGTGAGAGCACAGTTGGTCGACGCCGCTGCCGGCTCCCAGCTGTCCAGTCACAGCTTCGATCGGCCGCTCGGCGAGCTGTTCGCACTGCAGGACTCGCTGGCGGATGAGGTCGCCGCAAGCCTGCGCCTGCGACTCGGGGTCGAGGTCACGGCGAAACGCGAGCGCGACCAGAGCAATAGTGTGGAAGCCTGGACACTGGTCCGCCGCGCCGAGCAGATCTCGAGCGATGTTCAAGATCTCTGGGACAGCGACGCGGCCGCCGCGGCCCGGGGACTCGATCGCGCCGATTCGCTGCTGGCCCGGGCCGAGACGTTGGATCCCGGCTGGCCCGGTCCAATCCTGTACCGCGGCTGGCTCGCCCGAACGCGTGCCGGTTATGCGAGCGTCATCCCCGGCGTCTTCGCCGAGGAGCCGCTCCGTGATGCGTTGGGGCACGCGGACCGGGCGCTGGCCCTGGCACCGGAGAACGCCGAAGCCCTCGACCTGCGGGGCACCGCTCGCTACGAGCTCTGGGACGCGACGGCGGCGGAAGGACCGGCCGCGGAACAGCTGCTCGATCTTGCCGAGGCCGACCTGCGTGCGGCGACCGAGCGCGATCCGTCCCGGGCGCAGGCGTGGTGGACGCTGAGTGAGGTGCTCCGCCAGCGGACGCGCTTCGAGGAATCGCGGCGCTTTGCCGCCCGGGCGCTCGACGAGGACGCGTTTCTCGAGACGGCGTCCGACATCATCAATCAGCTCTTCCACACCTCGTTCGAACTGGAAGACCACAGCGAGGCTCAGCGTTGGTGCGCGGAGGGCAAGCGCCGCTTCCCGAACTACGTCGACTTCCGAATCTGCGAGCTGTTGATCCTCGCGACGGTCGACGATATGGAGCCCGACATCGAGCGCGCCCGAGGAGTGGCCGACACCCTCGTGGTCGTCAGAGCAGAGCAGGATCGGCCCGTCTTCCGCGCCTATGCCGACATGCAAATCGCCAAACTGTTCGCGCGCTCTGGCGAACGCGACAGCGCCCAGGTCCTAATCCAGCGCGCACACGGCGATGAGTTTCAGCTCTGGCTCGCCTATGACGAGGCCCACGCGCGGCTGTTGCTCGGCGAGCAGGACGAGGCGTTAGAACTGCTGAAGCGTTATGCGGAGATCAATCCACAGCGACGCAGCTACTGGCCGCGGGACTGGTGGCTGCGGGGTCTCTGGGACCACCCGGGCTTCCAGGAACTCGTAGGAGAGAGTGCGAAACCCCAACCCTAGGAGGTCGTCATGCCCCAGACGTACCAGGTCACCATCACGTTGTCGAACAAGCAGATTTCCGTTGCGCCGGATGAAGTAACGGCGCAGAGAGGGGACACCGTCAATTTCACCTGCAACGCGAACTCCTGGGCCGTCCAGTTCATCGCCGAGGGGGCGCCTGACTCCAGCACCCGCAGGAACGCGAACGAGGCTGTACAGCCGACCGCCGTACACGGCTTCGCGGGCGGTTCGGCCTCGATTAGGGTGAAGAACAACGCGCCGGATCATACGGAATGGGATTACGTCATCGCCGTGTATGACGAAGAATCTGGGGAGGTCATTACCAAAGACCCGGACATCGTGGTCGGCGGCCGGCCGGGCGGATAGCAGAAGCACGCCTGGGAGATCGAGAGGCCGGTCGCGGGTAGGCCGGCCTCTCGCGCGATTGCACTCGGTTCCCGACTCTACTCCTGTCTCAGCTCGAGTATGACCTGTACGAGGCGTCGGTCGCGGGCCCTGGCGCAGGCGCGGTCGCAGGCGAGCAGATCTTCGAGCTCCGGGCAGCGATCCTTGCACTCCTCGTAGCCGAGCTGATCCGGAGGGTCGAGTTCATCGTCGAGCTGTGGGAGAAAGGAACGGAGCCGTCGGGCGAACAGCGAGATGGAGGTGCCACAGCAGTGGTCGAACACCAGCAGGGTCCCATCAGGCAGGTTCGGCACCATCTGTAGCCCCAGCAGGCGCAGCTCAGAATCGCTGACAAAGTCGCGCCACGTGGTCCACTGCTTGCCACAACAGCCGCAGGTGCGGTAGGGCGTCGTTGCCGTCGACTGGGAGGACTCGCTGTCCATAGGAGCCGGTCGGATTCTTGAAGTTAGGGCTAGCCGACGCGGCCAGCTGCCGACCGCGTCACGCACATACTAAGTTGTGGGCTACGACCGGGACCAGCCCCGAAGACCGTTGCTCCCGTGTGCTAGACTTCCGGGCTCACCGCCTTGGGGGCCCCACGGACTGAGAGGAACGAGGATGGGAAAAGCGGTTCCCACTTGTCTGGCGATCGTGCTCGCCTTTGCCGCATGTTCTGGCGCCACACGGGCCGGGAACGAGCCGGACGTAGCTTCCAACCCGTCAGCCACACCCGAGAACCTCAGCCCCATGCTCGTGCTGAGGCCGGTTCGCGAATTCCAGCCAGGCGATACGGTCCAGGTGGACATGGCCAGCCTGTCGGGGAAAAACCAGGTCGCCTTGTACGCAGGCGGCGTACGCTCGGGCGAGATCGCGCTGGCCGTGTTGGGCCCCGTGAACGACGGCGCGATGGTGGTGACCGCTCTGCGCTCGGACGTCCGACGCTGCCGGTCAAGCGGCTGTTCGTTGGTCGGCTATCTGGAACGTGGTCAGGTCGTCGACGTGCGGGACTTCGCCGGTCGCTGGTACCGGGTCGCGGTGGATGGTGAAGCCGCTGGATACGTCCTGGCCGAGCACCTGCAGCTGCCGGTCGTGGGCCAGATCGAGTACCAGGGAATCATCGCCGAGAAAACGGCGATCTACTACGCCGGCAACTTGAAGG